>JAZULI010000076.1:0-9815 GCA_045603025.1 Bacilli bacterium | reverse complement strand
TTTATACATTGCTTTAAAGTCACCTTTTTGGAATGGTATTAATTCATTTAAAGCAGCTTCTCTTGCTTCAACTGTTTCAGATAAAATCATCTTACGAATTTTTGGAATACGTGCTTCATCAAAGAACATATGTTCAGTACGGCAAAGACCAATACCTTCTGCTCCTAATTCAATAGCTTTTTTAGTATCTCTTGGGTTATCAGCATTAGTTCTAACTTTTAAAGTTCTAAATTCATCAGCCCAAGCCATAATACGTCCAAAGTTACCACTTACTGTTGCTTCCATTGTTTTAATATCACCTTTATAGATTTTTCCAGTTGAACCATCTAAAGAGATATAATCACCTTCATGGAATGTATATCCGCCTAAAGTAAATTCTTTAGCTTCATCATTCATTTTAATTGCACCGCATCCTGATACACAGCAAGTACCCATACCACGAGCAACAACAGCAGCATGTGATGTCATACCACCACGAACAGTTAAAACACCTTGAGATGCAACCATTCCTTCAATATCTTCAGGAGTAGTTTCTAAACGAACTAAAATAACGCGTTCACCACGGCCACCCATACCAGCAGCTTTTGCTTCTTCAGCAGTAAAATATACTTTACCAGCAGCAGCCCCAGGAGATGCAGGTAGAGCTTCACCAATTACTTCACCTTCTTTTAAAGCTTTAGCATCAAAAGTTGGATGTAATAATTGATCTAGACTTTTAGCGTCAATTCTAAGTAAGGCTTCTTCTTTAGTAATTTTTCCTTCATCTACTAAATCACAGGCAATTTGAATAGCAGCTTGGGCTGTTCTTTTTCCATTTCTTGTTTGTAAGAAATAAAGTTTTCCTTCTTGAATTGTAAACTCCATATCTTGCATATCTTTATAATGTTCTTCAAGACGGTTAGCAATATCCATAAATTCTTTATAACATTCTGGTAAATCTTCAGCTAATTTTGAAATTGGTTGTGGAGTTCTAACACCAGCAACAACATCTTCACCTTGAGCATTAATTAAGTATTCACCATAAATACCTTTTTCACCAGTAGATGGATTACGAGTAAATGCAACACCAGTTCCTGATGTATCACCCATATTACCAAATACCATTGCTTGAACGTTTACTGCAGTTCCCCAGTCACCTGGAATATCATTCATTCTACGATATACAATCGCTCTTGGATTATCCCAAGAACGGAATACTGCTCTTACAGCTCCTAATAATTGTTCACGTGGATCTTGTGGGAATTGTTCCCCATTCATATGTTCACTATAAACTTTTTTAAATCTTTTAACTAATTCTTTTAAATCTTCAACAGTTAATTCAGTATCGTAATGAACACCTTTTTCTTCTTTTAATTCATCAATAATTTTCTCGAAGAAAGATTTATTAACTTCCATTACAACATCTGAATACATTTGAATAAAACGACGATAAGAATCATACGCAAAACGTGGATTACCTGTTTTTTCAGCAAAACCTTCAACAGCAATATCATTTAAACCTAAGTTTAAGATAGTATCCATCATTCCTGGCATTGATGCTCGTGCTCCACTTCTTACAGAAACAAGTAATGGTTCTTTATCATCACCAAATTTCTTTCCTTGAATTTTTTCAAGTTCAGATAAAGCTTCAAAAATTTGTTTTTCAATATCTTCACTTATTTGCTTGCCATTATTATAATAATCAGTACAAGCTTCTGTCGTAACTGTAAAACCTTGAGGAATTGGTAATCCTAAATTAGTCATTTCTGCTAAATTAGCACCTTTACCACCAAGTAAGTTACGCATGTCTTTATTTCCTTCTTTAAAGGAATAAACATATTTCATTATTTCTCCTCCTTGCATACCACATTATTATACAAAAAAAAGAAGGCATTAACAACCTTCTAATTAACAATTTGACACAATTATACTTACAAATTATTTAGCTTCATCCCAGCAATCTTTCCAAGTATAACCTTCCATGTCGCCACCAAATACATTTTCTGGCAATAAGTTAAATAACAAAGAAATAACAGTTGGAATTAGAAAAATAACAACCGCATAAATAAGTCTTGTCATAAACATCTTTTGTGCTTCTTTTGTTTTTTTCTCATCGCTAGAAACTACTGCTTTTGATAAATCAACAACACCCAAAACAATTAATATAATTGGAACTGCAAATGATATAATGTTCAATGCTGCACGAATAACACCTAAAATTGTTATTAAATCATCATTTGTACATTTACCTAAAATTTGAAAAAATTCCATAATAACCTCCACATACATATATATAATACTAAAAAATTCAAAATAAATCAAGAAAAACTTTTTGTTTTATTACTATTTATCAAATAACCATAATCAAATTAATTCTATGAATAAAAGAATATTTAATTACATTATAACTCTATTTATTTAAATAAACCTAAAAAAACCTGCCCACCTTTATTAGTAAGTCCTAATTTATTAATAAAATCATTAAGAACAGAATTATCTATCCGATCATTTAAATAAGGAATATTAAAATAAATATTAATACCTGCTTCCTTTCCAAAAATAGACACTTCATCAATACTCAATACACTTTTATTTAAAACCACTTTTTTATTATTTAACTCAGTAAAAACATTATTCCTATCTGATAATAATTTGTTAATTTTAATAATTGAAGGTTCTATTAAATAAATAACATCATCGCAATAAGATTCATAGTTATCACTAGGTAAATCAATCAAAATTATATTACTCTTACTATTATGAATAGACATTTCTAAAGTATCCGAATTAATCGAAAACATATTAGAAGCACTATTGAAATGTTTAAAATCATTACCATCTATCTCAAAAACATCTACATTAATTTTATAATCTTTTTGTAATTTTTCTTTTAATAAATACACAAGAGTTGTACTACCAGCATGAAGAGTAACATTTCTAAATCCTAAAACCAATTTATTATCATAATTTTTATCCTTAACAGAAGTATCAACCGGATTATTTAATTCATTCGAATTTATTGTTTCAGAAACTGAAGAGTTATCATCATAAATGTTATTATTACTATAATCTCCATTACCATAATTAATCGAAGTATTCGGATTTTGTAAAAATTTCAGAATATCATCTAATTTAGTAGAATAATTATACACTCCTAGTGAAACTAGAAAATCACAAAACCTCTTAGGTGGCTCTGGGGTTTCAGGCAAAAGTAAAATTATCTTTTCTGCACCAATACCATTAACTAATCGTCGCAAAACATCTTCTTTGGCAAACTCTATAATACTAGTGGCATCAATTATTATTTTACTAAAGAAATACCCTTTAAAACTATTAATTAAGTCATCAACATTAAAAAGACCATTCAATACCTTAATAGCATCAATATTAGCACTATCTAACAAACTCTTTTGTTTATTGGAAACTATTACAATCATTTTATCACCTAATTGCACATATAATCAACATTATAATAACAACCGAAATTGTATTATTTATAATATATTTTGTTAAAATTATATTCAAAATTCCTTTCTTATTATACAAATAAATTTTACCACAATAAAATCTAAAATTCAATAAAATTATTTCTTTATAATTATGGCATTTGAATCATCTTAAGATTTTCTTCGTTTAAATAATATTTTATATATTTTATATGAATCTTTAAATGGATTAAAATGACTCTTCTTATTACTATTTTCTAAATAAACTGTTTTTATATCAATTTGTAATATTTTCTCATACGATCTAACTAAATCAATTAAGGCATTAATTTCATATTCAAAACGTTCTCCATGTGTTTTTATATGTAAATCTATTAAATGATTTGGAATAGCACGTAATCCTGTTTGTGTATCTTTTAAATAAACACCATATAGTTTTTCAAAAATATATGAAGTAATTCGGTTTCCCATTTTATTTCTAAAAGGTGTTTCTTTTGTGTTAAATAATCTCGTTCCAAGAATAAACATTTTATTATTTGATAAAATCTCTGAAATATTAATAACATCATCTATTTCATGTTGACCATCAGCATCTAAAGTAATAACCCCATCATATTTATCCATTAAATGTTCTTTATAATATATAAATGCTGTTTTTAATGCACAGCCTTTTCCTTTATTAATCTCATGAGTTAAAATTACACATTCTTTATTTTTAGATAATCCATTAAAAATATCACTATGTTCACTACCATCATTAACAATAATTATTTTTTGATATCCTTTTTCAATTAATTCATTTACACTTTTAATTAAATTTTCATCCGGATTCAAAGCCGGAATTATTGGTACTACTTTCATTTAATCACCTTCCTAAAAATGACGGCCACCACCACCATGACTACGACCACTACTGCTACTATGATGAGAACTTCCACCACTAAAACCACCAGATGATGAACTACTTCCTGTATCTCTCAATACCCTACTAACTGAACTTCGTAAAAATTGCCTATTTATTTTAATTTCACGTTCACTTGTTAAATAACTTACCGTATTAACGTTTCTTATTTTTAAGCGAGTTTTAAAAAACATAATAAGGGAAACAATTACAGTGATAACTACGGAAACACTAAATGGTGGTACTAAATAATCAACTAATGTTTTAGATTCATCATAATAAATATCACTACCATCAATTATTAAATTTTCATTACTTTCAGGATAACCTAAATGATAATAATAATCTAGTGAACCAATCATTTTAAAAATACAATCACCATATAATCCATCAACTAAATCATCATACCCTGAATCAATTATTTCATCAAGACGATAATCATCATACATCTTTATCGCATAACCAGTTGTTGATATATAAATAACTCGATTATCCATATCAATTAAAATTAATAAGCCACTAAATGATTCATCAAAACCAAAATAATTATAATCATAAAAATCATCAGCGTAAGAAACTTCATCACTTTTATTATTATCATTAATTGTTACAATCGCTAAATCATAATTACTACTATCAATAAAAGATTTAGTTTTTGTATAAATTAAATTTTCCTCAGTATCAGTAAATAAATCAGCAAAATCATATACTTTCTCTTCTTCATTAACTGATGGAGTTTCTAAAATATCATTAATATTTTGATCATCAACCGTAATACTTTCATCAACTCTTAAATCATTTTCACTTCGATTATAAACATTAGTACTAGCGCATACATCCAAAAACGAAATCGATATAATAAAAATAATCAAATTAAAGAAAAGAATTAAATACTTTTTATTCATAAATTACCCCCTATAAAAAAGACTAATCCTAAAATTATAAAGGAAATAAAGAATGTAACTAAAATTAAAATCCATAATTTCTTCGCATCAACAGGAATTTCCCCAACCATTTTACCAGTTTGACCATTCATTGCAAAATGATATATTTTATCTTTATATTTAATATTTAAAACCCATACTGGTAATAAAACATATTCATTTCCTAAAAGCGCAATTGCTGAATTATAACCCGATATTGTTTTTCCACTATAACCATTTATCTTATTAAGTAAATAATTTTTAGAATCATTATCAATTCTTTCTTTAGCGGTAACATAGGCATCATTTTCTAAAACATCATACTTTTCACTAATATAACCTGATAAATAAGACATATTAAAATCTTTAAATTCCGTATAATCAAATGGTTCAATGGCATGCATTATTTTATCATCAAAACGACTAGCAGCATCATTAGGAACATTCGTAAAAGTTAAAATACCATCAACATTAACTTTATAAAAATCTGTTTTTGTATTAATATAACGAGAATCGGTCCAGGTCGATACATTTTGACAATTAGCTTCAAGCTTTGCTTTATTTTCACAATTATATAACCAAAACGGAACATATAACCCTTCCATATCCCTAATATTTTCTAAATTATCAAAATTATTTGGCATCAATTTCCGACCTTTACATAAATCTTTAAATTTATTAATGGCATCATCTTTAGAAAATTTAAAAGTAATTAATCTAGTAGGAGCATAAAGCCCTTCCAATCGTTCTTTAATAAGTGCACTACTTTTACAATACACACATGATGTACTAGCCGTATTTTCCCCTAAAATAATATTCGCTCCACAATTTTCACAATGATAAGCCGAAACATCCATTGTTTGTTTTTTATTTTTATTATTTTTTTTATCTTTCTTTGTTTTAGATAAACCTTTTTTATAATCTTCTAAATCATTAATTGTAAACTTATTACCACAATATTCACATTCAAAAAGATCCTTTTTAGCATTATATTTAAGTGGCGCATTACAAGTAATACATTTTTCTGAAACACTTTTTCCCATTTCATCACCCTATCTAATTTCATTTTATTATAAATATGTTAAATAATTATTATAAAATAATAAATATAATTTTACACAACTTTTCAGTATTTATTTTAATCTTTAAATTTAATAGTTAAATTTTAAAATCAGACTTAGCAACTAGAATAACATCCAAATAAACTATACATTTTATTTTTTCTCTTCATTATTTTTTATAAACTCAATTATTTTTTTTCTCGCATGATGTGTTACTACTTTATCAAGCCAATCTATTTTAGAAACATAAGTCTTGTTATCAGTAATAATTCGAACACGATCATTATGTTTTAATTTATAATCAAGAGGTACTATTTCATCATTAACAATGGCAGCAACCATTGTATTACCTAAATCTGTATGAATTTTATATGCATAATCAATTGGGGTTGCATCAACTGGTAATTCGATTACTTCACCAGTTGTACTCCGAACATAAACATTTCGAGAAAACAATTCTTTTTTAATTTGATTAACAAATTCAATATTATCTGCAATACTAGAGTCTAATTCTTTAATTGATTTAAAAAATTGATACTTATTTTCTAAATCATTTTGCATATTAGAAATAGCTAAATTTCGATTTTTAAACCAATATGAAGTAAGACCATATTTAGCAATTTTTTCCATATCTTTTGTTCTAATTTGAAATTGCACTAAACGATTATTATCAGCAAATACCGTTGTATGAAGTGCCTTATACATATTAGTTTTCGGTTTAACAATATAATCTTTAAACTTAAAACTAACTGGTGGATATAATGAATGAATATGCATTAAAGCTAAATAACAATCACGATTATTTTTTACAATTACATTAATTCCTAATAAATCATGAATATTGTCAATTGTTGATTTAGTTATCATTTTCTTATAAACACTATATGTATCTTTAAATCTTAATTCTAAACTACACTTTATTCCCTCTTGATTTAAAGTCTTTTTTACTTGTTGAACCATTTTAACAAGCATTTTCTTATTTTCATCATGAATTACTTTTAATTTATTAGATAATTCTTCATAAATATCACTTTTTAAATAACGAAAACTAATATTTTCAAGTTCATCTTTTATATAATAAGCCCCAATATAATATGCCATTGGTACATAAAATTCAATTGTCTCAAGAGCAATTTCCTGTTGACGTTTTTTATTTTTATATTCAAGCGTTCGCATATTATGCAAACGATCAACTAATTTAATTATAACGATTCTAGCATCTTCTCTAATACTTACAATTATCCTCCTGAGATTGCTCGCCATAATATAGTCTTTATTATCAAATTTCATTTTGGATATTTTAGTTACCCCATCAACTAAATAAGCGATTGTCTCATTAAAATTATTTTTTATATCATCATAAGTAGTTTTCGTATCTTCAATCGTATCATGTAAAAGAGCCGCACAAATAGTATCACTATCTGCATGCATTGATGATAAAATATAAGCAACATTTAAAGGATGAGAAATATAATCTTCACCACTTTCTCTTTTTTGACCATCATGAAATTTTAAAGCGTACTTATATGCTTTTTCTATAATCAGCCAATTTTTTTTATTGTATGAATAAATTTTTTTTCTTAAATCATCAATCGTAATATTATTCTCTTTCATAAACACCTAACCACTTATTTTATATATTTTATTATAGTAAAAAAGTGTTTTTTTATCAACACTTTTTCTTAACTAATCTAAATTAATTATTTCTTTTCGACCCATTGAAATATAATTTAATTTTAAATTTTCAACATTTGATAAGGCATAACAATTACGTCCATCGTAAATAACCGCCTTTTTCATTAATTTAATATAATTGTTAACATCATATTCTTTTACTTCTGGCCACTCTGTCATAATTAAAACTAAATCTTTATCTTTAATACAATCATCAATATTTTCATAATATTTAATATTATCACCAAATAATTTTTCAAAATTATTTAAAGCAACGGGATCATAAATACTTACATTAACACCATAATCAAGTAAAGCACGAACATTATCAATACTAGGTGCTTCTCTTAAATCATCAGTACCTGGTTTAAAAGCTGCTCCTAATATTGCAACATTAAGACCTTTTAAATTTCTTATTCCATAATCTTCTTTTATTTTTCTAAATAAACGTAATTTTTGTTGTTTATTAACATCAATACCTGCTTTTACAGTTTTAAGTTCTGAATCATTAACACAACTTAAAAAATGAAGAGCTTTAGTATCTTTAGGGAAACAACTTCCACCATATCCAATACCTGAATTTAAAAATTTATCACCAATTCTCTTATCATAACTCATTCCACGAGTTACCTCTGAAATATCAGCCCCAATTACTTCACATAAATTACTAATTTCATTAATATAACTAATTTTTAATGCTAAAAAGTCATTAGAAGCATACTTAACCATTTCGGCACTACGACGATTCATTGATAAATATGGAACCTTATATTCATCTACTGTAAATGGACGATATACTTCTTCTAGCATTTCTCTTGCAAATTCATCTTCAGTTCCAACAACAATACGTGATGCATATAGTGTATCTCTTACTGCTGTACCTTGAGCTAAAAATTCAGGATTAGATGCTACACTAATCTTTACTCTTCCGTTAACACCTTTACGTAAATATTCTTCTACTAAATCATTAGTTCCAATTGGTACGGTACTCTTAATTACCACTACTACATCCTTTTTTACTGATTCAATTATGTTATCACAAACAGCATAAACATAATCTAAATTAGCCGAACCATCACTACGTTCTGGTGTTCCAACTCCAACAAAAATAACTGAAGCATCAGCATATGCTTTTTTATAATCAGTAGTATATGTAAGACGATCCTTATTCTTTTTCATTAATTCTTCAAGACCTTCCTCATATATTGGGCTAATTCCCTTTTTCATTATTTTTATTTTTTCTTCATTAACATCAACACAAGTTACATTATGACCAACATGAGCAAGAGCTACACCTGTAACTAAACCAACATAACCTGTCCCTGCAACTGCAATTTTCATTTTACCTCCACAAACATAATATAATTTTAACATAACATTTTCTATTTCACAACGAAATTAGTTAATTTATGTCAAAAAAAAGATGTTATAATTACTTAATACATCTTTTAACTAAATTATCAAATTCATTACTAAATTCTTTATCAAGAATATGTTTTTTAAAAATATCACCATATAATTCTTGAGGTTCACATGTAATTGCAAACTTTGTAATAAACTCTTTAACCATTTCAATATCACTATCTTGATATTCAATTTCAACAAATGTTCCTAATAAAGTTACCTCATCAATACAAATCTTTAAATCTTTATATTTCAATTCCATACGATATCTTTCAATTACTAAATATGGTTCATACCCCATATTCATAAAAAAGTTAAGCGTTTTTTTATATCATCAACTTTAATTCTTGCTTCTTCAAAACTACCATCACTATTTCGTCTTTTATTTTCAAGATAAATCTTATCCCCTTTATCTCTAATTCTTACA
>JAZULI010000075.1:0-3004 GCA_045603025.1 Bacilli bacterium | reverse complement strand
CTAGGTATTTTAGGAATTAGTGGAATATATTTATATGCTAAAATCTTACCTAAATTAGAAATAAGAGATGTTAATAGTTTTTATTTATATGATAAAGAAAATAATTTATATTTTCAAGGTGCTATGAATAATGAATGGGTTAGTCTTGATGAAATAAGTGACTATGTTATTGATGCAACTTTAATTATTGAAGATAAAAACTTTTGGAATCATCATGGTTTTGATTTAAAAAGAATTATCGCTGCTGTTTATAATAATCTTAAAGCCGGTGGTATTGTTCAGGGGGCATCAACTATTACTCAGCAATATGCTAAGAATTTATATTTAGACTTTGATCAAACCCTAAAAAGAAAATTAAATGAAGTTTGGTATACGATTAGAATAGAAAGTCATTATGATAAAGAAACAATTTTAGAAGGATATTTAAACACAATTAATTATGGCCATGGCGTTTACGGTATTGAAAATGCTAGTCATTATTATTTTAATAAAAAAGCCAAAGATTTAACTTTAGCTGAAGCTAGTATTTTAGTAAATATTCCCAAATCACCAACTAATTATTCACCAATTAATAATTTAGAAAAAGCCAAAGAAAGACAAAATTATGTATTAAAAACCATGTTAGATAATAATTTAATTAGTGATGATGATTATAATAAAGCCAAAGATATTGAATTAGTCTTCTATGGACAAAAAGATAGTTCAAATTTAAAAACCTTAATGTATTATCAAGATGCAGTATTTAATGAATTAAAAACCTTAAGAGGAATTCCCGAAACTTATATTAATACAGGAGGTCTTAAAATATATACTAATCTAGATCTAAAAGCTCAAACAACTCTTGAAGAAAGTATCAATAAAACAATTATTAATAATGATGATATTCAAAGTGCAGGTTTAATGATTGAGCCAACTACAGGAAAAATTATCGCTTTAATTGGAGGACGTGATTATAATAAATCACAATATAATCGAGCAATTTATTCTAAAAGACAAGTTGGTTCCGTTATGAAAAGTATTCTTTATTATGCCGCTTTAGAAAATGGCTTAACCGCGTCAACATCATTTAAATCAGAAAAAACGGCCTTTAATACCGCAACTACACTATATATGCCACAAAATTACGGAGAAGTATATGGTAATAAAGACATTTCTATGGCAGCCGCTATCGCTTTTTCCGACAATATTTATGCTGTTAAAACACACTTATTCTTAGGAGAAGATGTGATGATTGACACAGCTTATAAGATGGGAATTAAAACTAAATTAGAAGAAGTTGCATCTCTTCCACTTGGAACCATTGAATTAAATATTATTGAAATAACCAATGCTTATGCTACTTTAGCGAATGAAGGAAAAAGAAATGAACCATACTTAATCGAAAAAGTTTGTGATATGAATGATAATATTTTATATGAGCATAAACAAAATGAAGAACAAGTATTAGATCCATCATATGTTTATATTTTAAATAATTTATTAAGTCTTACTTATGATTATGATATGATTGATTATACTTATCCGACTAATATTAGTATAAATGCTCTACTTAGCAATAAATATGCGAATAAATCAGGTTCTACAGAAACTGACAACTGGACTATAGGTTATAATAAAAATGTCGTAACTAGCGTCTGGGCAGGTTATGATAATAATAAATCTCTAGAATCAAGTGATTTTAAATATGTAAAAAAGATATGGGCTTATACAATGGAAGAATATCTAAAAGATAAAGACAATACTTGGTATCAAAAACCCCATAATGTTGTCGGTGTATTAGTAAATCCAATTACTGGTGAAATAAGTACAAGTAGTGATGAGAAAAAAAAGATTCTCTACTATATTAGTGGTAGTGAACCTTTTCAAACTGTTAGTAAAAATGAATAATTTCAACTTCATCATTTTGTTTTAAAAGAAAAGCATTAGCATCATCAGTATCTAAATGAACTTCGAAATAAGCTTTCGGAGTTTCTTTTAAATAAACTTTTTCTAAAATCCCACTCTTTTCTCCTGATACACGAAGATCAACTGATTTTACTCCTTCTAATTTATACTCTTTAATAATTTCTTTATCGACATGAAGATGACGATTAGCAATAATACAAGAATTTTTAACAACCTCACCATGTGGCCCAATAATGGTAATCATTTCTGCATCAGAAAGTTCACCAGATGTCCTAATTGGCGGATTAACTCCTAATTTATAACTATCCGTTTTAGATATTTCTACTTGCGTATAACTACGAAGTGGTCCTAAAACACGTACATTATCAATTTCCCCTTTTGTTCCTTTAAGACTAACAGTTAAAACTGATGCAAACTCACCAGGTTGATTTAAATCAACCTTTTTTTCAAATTCTAATTCTCCAAATAATAATTTATAATCTTCTTCACATAAATGAACATGACGATTTGATACACCTATTCTTACTTTCATACTACACCTCAAAATAATTATATCATATCTTTTAAAATAAAACATAATTTTATATGAAAGGATATTTTATGAATAATAATTTATATACACATCCTAATTATATACCAAATCAAGGAACGGCACCTCCAGTAATTCCACCTAATTCAAGCTATACAAGAGATGAATATGCTGAAAACATAATAAGAAAAAATATTGGTAAAAAAGCCTCATTTTATATGTCATTTAGTGATTCAATTGAATGGCGAGATACTATTTTTGAAGGCATTATTGAAGATGCTGGTAAAGATTATGTCTTAATCTATAATCGTGAAAGTAATAAAAGATTTCTTTTATGGAATGTATATTTAGATTACATTGTCTTTAACGAACCACTTAATCGAGAATATTGAAATATTCTCTTTCTTTTTGTATAATTATAATTGGTGATTAAATATGAAAATAATGATTGAATTAATAATTGTATTATTTGTCTTAATATTAATAATAATTTTCCTTTTATATAAAATTATAAGTAATAAATTTAATATTATAAGTATCAAATTAACTAAATCTGAAAAAAAATTAATG
>JAZULI010000074.1:0-2896 GCA_045603025.1 Bacilli bacterium | reverse complement strand
TCCTGGGGCTGCTGCTGGTAAAGTATATTTTACTGCTGAAGAAGCAAAAGCTGCTGGTATGGGTGGCCGTGGTGAACGCGTTATTTTAGTTCGTTTAGAAACTACTCCTGAAGATATTGAAGGAATGGTTGCATCTCAAGATGTTTTAACTGTTCTTCGTGGTATGACATCACATGCTGCTGTTGTAGCTCGTGTTATGGGTACTTGCTGTGTATCAGGATGCGGTGCAATTAAAATGAATGAAGAAGCTAAAGAATTTACTTTAGGTGGATATACTTTCCATGAAGGTGATTATATTTCTTTAGATGGTTCAACTGGAAAAATCTATAAAGGTGATATAAAAACTATGGAAGCAACAGTAAGTGGAAACTTTGGTCGTATTATGGCATGGGCTGATGAAGTAAGAAAATTAAAAGTTAGAACAAATGCTGATAATCCAAGAGACACTAAAAAAGCTGTTGAATTAGGAGCAGAAGGTATTGGTCTTTGCCGTACTGAACATATGTTCTTTGATGAAGCACGTATTCCAAAAATTCGTAAAATGATTTTATCTGAAACTGTAGAAGCAAGAGAAGCTGCTTTAAATGAATTAATTCCATTCCAAAAAGGTGATTTTAAAGCAATGTATAAAGTGTTAAAAGGATTACCAATGACAGTTCGTTATTTAGATCCACCTCTTCATGAATTCTTACCTACAGCTGAAGAAGATATTAAAGCTTTAGCTAAAGATATGGGTGTTACAGTAGAACATTTAAAAGAAAAATGTGCTGAACTTCATGAATTTAACCCAATGATGGGACATAGAGGTTGCCGTTTAGCAGTAACTTATCCTGAAATTGCTCGTATGCAAACTCGTGCTTTAATGGAAGCTGCTATTGAAGTTAAAGAAGAAGATGGATATGATATTACTCCTGAAATTATGATTCCACTTGTTGGTGAAAAGAAAGAGTTAAAATTTGTTAAAGATGTTGTTGTTGAAACAGCTGAAGCTGTAAAAACTGAAAAGAATAGCGATATTGAATACCATATTGGTACAATGATTGAAATTCCTCGTGCTGCTTTAACTGCTGATGAAATTGCTGAAGAAGCTGAATTCTTCTCATTCGGAACAAATGACTTAACTCAAATGACATTTGGTTTCTCAAGAGATGATGCAGGTAAATTCTTAGATAGTTATTATCAAAGTAAAATTTATGAATCAGATCCATTTGCAAGACTTGATCAAAATGGTGTTGGTAAATTAGTAGAAATGGCTGTAGAAAAAGGAAAAGCTACTCGTCCAAATATCAAATTAGGTATTTGTGGTGAACATGGTGGAGAACCTTCTTCAGTAGAATTCTGCCATAAAGTAGGACTTACTTATGTTTCTTGTAGTCCATTCCGTGTACCAATTGCAAGACTTGCTGCTGCACAAGCTGCATTAAATAATGGGGATAGAAAGTAATTTAATTAAATTTCTATTAAAAAACCTTTATTTATAAGGAAAAAACTAAAAAAATGAATGTTTAAGCATTCTTACTTCTAATTCAAAATATAATGAATTGTTGTAAAAATATTATTTTAAAAGATTGAAATTGATACTTTTATCGTATATTTCAATCTTTTTTTGGTTGAAATGTAATATGTGCGACAAGAATTAGGAGGTTATTAAAATGCGATTGTTGTATGTAAAACCTGAATTAAGAGATTTATCTCAAGGTTCAAGAATTGCCTTTGTAAGACAGTTAAGGCACTTATCTCAGGATTTTGTATCCGATTATCTAGGTTTAACTGGAGAATGTAAAAGAAGAAGTATGACTAGATATGAAAAAGGCGATAGAAATCCTAAAAATGAAAGAGTAAAGAAAATAGCAGAATTACTAAATGTTAATTTTAACTCTCTAAAAAAATATGATTATAAAAATCCTGAAGATTTAATTTATTTGTTTTTTTGGTTAGAGGAATATATTCCAAATTATCGGTTGGATTTATCACAAATCAAAAATATTAATGATTCTAAAATTAAGGTATTAATTAATTCTGTATTAGAATGGAAAAAACATTCTTTATTTTGGTATTATGGTTGTAGTGGTGAAGTATATAAACTTTTAAGTTTAAAAATACTTCACAAGTTAGTAAAAAAAATAGAAAAGGGGAAAATCCAATTAAAGTCTAAACTGTTATATGGTAGAGATTATATAACTTACGAAGAAAACTTTATTTCACTTTTAGATAAGTATATAGGTTATATAAGAGATACTTATACAATTAGGCATAATGAACTTATTATAATAATAGAAGAATCTTTAAAAAATGTACATAATAGTTGTTTATATATTAAAACTGATTTTCATGATGGATATGAATTTTATGTAAATGATTTTAAAAAGTTATTTTTAGCTAATACTGTTTATAATATAAGATTTTATTCAAAGTATGGAGAGGAGTATAAACATCTTCAAAAAGCTTACAAATTTTTAGAAAATAAAAAACTAACTGAAAATAAGGATTTGATTGAAATTGAAAAGTTTTTTATTAATGTTATTAATAATAGGAGAGATAATTTAGCGAGTTTATTTATTCCTCATTCTGAAATTAAAAGTAAAGATTATGATTTTCATATACCTCAAATTGATTGGATTTTAAAAGATTATTATAAGAAAAACGAAAGTATTTTTAAGAATTAAAATGTTATTATATGTTTTAAAATTAATTAATATAAGATGTTTTTTTGAAAATAATAAAAAAAGAGCATCATTAATTGGTTTTTGATTTTTTGTAGAAAAATACCTCTTATATTAAATATTTTCTCCAAAAATGTTAAAATAGTTTGCGATATTGGGTACTTTGTGGTATAATAACGGGCGACTCTTTAAAAAGGGGAAATTTATTTTCATTAATAAAACAAAAATAGGGG
>JAZULI010000073.1:0-6922 GCA_045603025.1 Bacilli bacterium | reverse complement strand
ATTTTAATGGAAGAAAAAAATAATTTATTAAAAAAACAGGAAAATATCGAAATTAAACAAAATATTAATGATATTAATAAAACTGGTGTTCAAAAAATTAATGATGGTCCAGCTATTAAAGAGATGTATAATACTTTAAATTTAATTTCATTTTATAATGAAAATAAGTCTATTTTACTTAAAAATTATAAGGCAGATAGTTTAGAGATTTACATGGGGTATTTAGGTTATAATGCAAATGATATCAATTTTGTTGCTAATCTTATTGAAGATGATTTAGAAGAAAGTAAAGAAAAAGGTAAAAGTTTAGTTAAAAAATTAAAATAATTGATAGATAGTATCTATCAATTTTTCTTTTTATGTAAATATCACCAATCTTTCATTTAAAAGTATTAAAAAATATTATATAATAAAGAAGAGTAGGTGGAATATGACTAAAAAGAAGAATGATTATACTATTAATGATATTATAAACTTTGTAAAAACTTATATAGATAGTGATTTAAATGTTATTAATAAAGCATATAACTATGTTTTAAATTATTTATCTAAAGATGAAGTTAAAAATGTATTAAATATATGTGCTATTTTAACAACGATATATTCTGATAAGGAAACAATTTCTGCCACTTTGTTATATCGATTATTTATTGATGAACGAGTACCTCGTAGTGAATTAGAAAAAGAATTTGATGAATCCCTTATTAAACTATCATATGGTATTTATAAATTAAATAAAATAACTTTTTCTACCGAAAATGATTATTTAGTAGAATATTATAAAAAGGTTATTGTTGGGATGAGTGAAGATGTAAGAGTAATTACGGTATCGCTTTCTGAACGGGTTAATATAATGAGAGAATTGGGGGATTTAGATGTTTCAGAACAAAAGAAAATTGCTAAAGAAACTTTAGAAATTTTTGCACCTCTTGCGCATCATTTAGGTATTTATAAATTAAAAAGTGAACTTGAAGATTTATCACTTCGTTATTTAAAACCAGAAGTTTATTATGATATTGTTGAAAAACTTAATTCAACGAAACAAGATCGTGATAATATTATTAATGAAATGATGAATGAAGTTAGTAATTTATTAATTGATCATAATATTGATTTTGAAATTAAAGGTCGTAGTAAGAGCATTTATAGTATTTTTAATAAATTGGATAAGGGTCGTAAATTTAGTGATATTTATGATTTATTAGCTTTAAGAATTTTAGTTAATAATGAACAAGATTGTTATTTAGTATTAGGTCTTATTCATTCTAAATTTAAACCAATTACTAAACGCTTTAAAGATTTTATCGCTATGCCTAAGAGTAATGGATATCAATCCCTTCATACAACGGTTTTTGGGGTTAATAATGATTTATTTGAAATTCAAATTAGAACACATGCCATGAATGAAGTAGCGGAAAATGGTTTAGCTGCTCATTGGTCATATAAAGAAAATAAAAAGGCTTATAACTTATCAAGTACTGATTTAAAATTAGGTTTTTTTAAAGCGGTTATTGATATGAATCAAAATGATGTAAATGATGAAGTATTTTATAATACAATAAAAGATGATAGCCAAGAAGATAATATATATGTTTTTACTCCTAAAGGGGATGTTATTGAACTTCCAAAGGGAAGTACACCCGTTGATTTTGCCTACCGTGTTCATTCTAAAATTGGTGATACGATGGTGGGAGCTTTAGTTAATAATACAATTGTTCCTCTAAATTATATCTTACAGGATGGTGATGTTATTAAGATAAATACTAGTAAAAGTGGTTCACCTAATATTGGTTGGTTAGAATTTGTTAAATTAACCCAAACAAAAAATAAAATAAAAGCCTATTTTACTAAAAGTAGAAAAGAAGAATTAATTAATTTAGGTAAAGATATTTTAGATAAGGAATTACGAAAAAGAAAAATATCAATAAATGAATTTTATAATGAAAATAATGTAAAAAAGATTATTAAAGAATTAAAATTAAAAGATTTAGATAATGTTTTAATTAATATTGGTAATAATAAATTTAATCCTCGGTATGTAATTAATATTATTTATAAAGAAGAATTAGAAAAACAAGAACTAAATAATAAATTAATTGTTAAAAATGAACTAGATATTAATGTATCAGGTCTTAGTGATGTTAAAGTTAATATCGCTTCTTGTTGTAAACCAATACCAGGGGATGAGATAGTAGGTTATATTACTAAAACTAATGGAATAACAATTCACCGTGATTGTTGTAAGAATTTAATACATTTAGATGAGAGAATTGTTGATGTATCATTTAATATTGTTACAAAAAATCGTTATCAAACAACATTATTAATTGATCTTAAAAATAATCAAAGTCATTTAGGAGATGTTTTAAATAAGATAACTAATCGTGGTATTAATATTGAAGCTGTTAACATAACGTATAAAGATAATAAGATGATTTATAAAATTAGTTTATATATTCAAAATTTAGAACATTTAAAAAAATTAATTAATGACATATTAAAACTTCGTTATGTTTATAGTGTAGAAAGAGAAGGTTAAAATGAGAGTTATTGTACAAAGGGTTAAAGAAGCAAATGTTAAAGTAGATGGAAAAGTAGTTGGTGAAATTAATGAAGGTTATATGTTATTAGTAGGTTTTACTTTTGGGGATACGATAGATAATATTAAAGAGATGGTTAAAAAAATTATTAATCTTCGAATTATGGATGATGAAAATAAAGTGATGAATAAAAATATTTTAGATACAAATGGAAGTATTTTATCCATTTCCCAGTTTACATTATATGCGGATACTAAAAAAGGTAATCGTCCTAGTTATATAAAGGCTCTTCCGGGTAAAGATGCTAGTGATTTATATGATTTATTTAATTTAGAATTAAGTAAATATCTAAAAGTAGAAAAGGGAATATTTGGGGCTGAAATGATGGTTTCATTAATTAATGATGGACCAACAACAATTATGTTAGAAAGGTGATTTATGAAAATATTATGTATTGGACAATCAGCATATGATATTACATTACCAGTTAATGAATATCCAACTGAAAATAAAAAAATAAAAATTGGTAATAAGAAAATTGAATGTGGGGGAGGTTCCGCGAATAATTGTGCTTATCTTTTAGGATTATGGGGTAGTAATGTTACATTATTAAGCCCAATTGGTAAAGATTTATATGGGGAAAAAATTAAAGAAGAATTATTGAAAGTTAAGGTTAATATTGATTATTTTAAAGAATTAGATATTGAAACAACAACTAGTTTTATTATTGCTAATTTATCTATGGGAACTAGAACTATTATTACGAATAAAAATGATTTAATGAAATATGATGATGATTTTATGGTTAATGATAAGTTTGATGTTATTTTATGTGATGGCAATGATTATAAGTTAGCGATTAAATTAATTAAAAATAATCCGGAAGCTATTAGTATTTTAGATGCTGGTGGAATAAAAGAAGGAACATTAAAATTATGTGAGTATGTCGATTATATTGTCTGTTCGAATGATTTTGCGAAAGAATATACCAAGATTAATTTTAATTATGATGATATAGAAACGATTAAAAAAGTTTATGAAATAATTAAAAATGATTTTAAAACTAATGTTGTCATTACCTTAGAATCATATGGTAGTTTTACTAAAATTGATAATGAATATATTTTAGTTCCAAGTATTAAAGTTGAAAGTGTTGATTCAACTGGTGCAGGTGATATTTATCATGGGGCCTTTACATATTTTATTAGTCATAATTATTCATTATATGATACTTTAAGACTAGCGAATGTCGCCGGAGCTTTATCCGTTAGAAAAATTGGAAGTAAACCTTCTATGCCAAGTTTGGAAGAGGTTTTAGGTTATCATGAATTATGATAATTTATATCCAACACTAGATCTTCACGGTGAATATTATGATTCAGCAAAGATGTTGACAGAAGAATTTATAAATGATAACATAGCATTACACAAGAAAACCATTTGTATTATTCATGGAAGAAGTGGTGGCGTTTTAAAAAAATGTGTTCATGATATTTTAAAAAATGATAAGCGCATTAAAAGTTATAAAACCGATTATTTCAATTCTGGATGTACAATAGTAGAATTAAAAGACAAGGAGAATTTATGAGCAAATTAGTCGTTATTTCAGGACCTAGTGGTGTAGGAAAAGGTACTGTAGTTAAAGAATTACAAAAGATATATGAAAAGAATAATGAAAAATTATATTTATCTATTTCATGTACAACAAGACAAATTAGAGAAGGAGAAATAGAAAATATAAGTTATTATTTTATTTCATTAGAAGAATTTCAAAAGATGATTGAAAATAATCAATTCTTAGAATATAACCAATATGGAACTGGTAAATATTATGGAACACCTTTGCAAAATGTCCAAAATTATTTAAATCAAGGTTATGATGTTATTTTAGAAATTGATGTAAATGGTTATCGCCAAGTTAAAGAAAAAATGAGTGATGCTATTGGTATCTTTATTATGCCACCTTCACTTGAAGAAGTTGAATATCGTTTAAGAAAAAGAAATACAGAAACTGATGAAGTTATTAAAAAACGTTTGGAAATTGCCAAAGAAGAATTAAAGACAAAAGATGAATATGACTATTTAGTAATTAATGAACGTGATATGCAAGAAGAAACGGCAAATAAGGTTTACAGTATTATTAAAAAATAGGCAATTATATTGTCTTTTTTTATAGATTTTAGTAAAATTATTTTGTAGTATTAAGAGGTATTGTATGAGTAAAATTGCAGTAATGAGTGAAGATTTAGCTAATAAAATTGCGGCTGGTGAAGTAGTAGAAAAATGTGTCAACGTGGTTAAAGAATTAGTAGAAAATAGTATTGATGCTAAGAGTGATATTATTAGAATTGAATTAATTGATAGTGGTATTAAAGAGATTAAAGTAATGGATAATGGAATTGGTATGGATAAGGAAGATGCTGTTATGTGTTTTTCTCGTCATGCGACAAGTAAATTAAAAACTTTAAATGATTTATTTAATATTTCCTCGCTTGGTTTTCGTGGAGAAGCTCTCCCTTCAATTGCCAGTGTTTCTAATGTAGTATTAAAAACTAGTAATGGAAATGAAGGAACAGAAATTATTATTAATGGGGGTAAAATAGAAGAAGTTAAAAACTCAGATATACGTAAGGGTACTAGTATCACAGTTAGTAATTTATTTTATAATACACCAGTACGGTTAAAGTATTTAAAAAGTTTATATACAGAACTGGCTAATATTACGGAATATGTTAATAAAATGGCTTTATCTTATCCAAATATTAAGTTTGTTTTAGTTAATAATGAAAAAGAATTATTAAATACGGACGGTACAGGTAATTTATTAAAAGTCATTAATAGTATTTATGGTCTTGCAACAACTAAAAAAATGGTTGAAATTAATAATTCTAATGATGATTTTGAAATTGTTGGTTATATGTCATATCCTGAAGTTAGTAGAAGTAATCGTAATAGTATAACGGTTCTTGTTAATAATCGAGTTATTAAAAATAATGAAATAATTAAAACGATATGTGAAGCATATCATACTTATATTCCAAGTGATCGTTATCCGGTTTTTATCTTAAATATTTTGACTGATCCATATTTAGTTGATGTTAATATTCATCCTACTAAAATGGATGTTAAATTTTCTAAAATTGACGAATTAAAAGATTTACTTACCAAAACAATTAAGAAGAAATTAGGGGAAATGTTATTAATTCCCGAAATAGATATTAATACAGATAATGTTTTAGAAAATATTAAGAATGAAAAAGTTGATGAAGTATATTATCAATCACCTAAAAAAGAAGAAATAACTTTTGATTTTTCAGTAATGGATAAAAAGGAAGAATATGAAAGTAATAAAGAAGAGTTAACTAAAAAAAATTATAATCAAGTTTCTTCCAAAGGTGAAACATTAGATAATAGTGATGATGTTATTAATAAAAATACTTATGCAATAAAACCAATAAGACCAGTAGGTAATGTTCATGGAACTTATATTATTGGGGAAAATGAAGATGGTATGTATATAATTGATCAACATGCGGCAGCGGAAAGAATTAATTATGAGAAGTGTTATAAAGCATTAACTAATCATTCTAAAAATATTATGGATTTATTAGTTCCTATAACAATTGAATTACCTAGTAATGAATATATTATTTTAAAAGAACATTTTGATATATTAGATCGTCTATGTTTTAAATATGAAGAATTTGGTATTAATACACTAGTAATTAGAGCTCATCCTGTTTGGTTACCAGAATATTGCCTAGAAGAAGCGATTAGAAAGATAATTGATATTATTATTACGCAAGAAGATTTTTCCGAACGTAAATTTAATGAACGTATTTCTATGACTATGGCTTGTAAAATGAGTATTAAAGCGAATGATGCTATAACAATACCTGATATGGAATATTTATTAAATAAATTAATTCAAACAGATAATCCATATACATGTCCTCATGGAAGACCAACCATTATTTCTTATAAAAAATATGATTTAGAGAAATTATTTAAAAGAGCAATGTAAAATTATGTAAAATTTTAAAGGCTTGAAAATTTATTTTTGAGTCTTTTATTTTGGATAAAAATAATTTTTTATAAATATAATTTTTATAATTGAAAGTCTTAATTTTTAAATTTTTAATTTTACTTTAATATCATCAATTTGCGCTAATTCTTTTTTCTTGTTAAAGTGTAGTTGTTCTAGCTAGAAAAAAGAAAGGAGGAACATGATCGAAGAAAAAGCAAAGATTAACGAAGATAACAAATTATTACTTATTAAATACGATAGATTATTTAAAGATATGTTTAATGAAACGCAAATGGATACATTAGAATGGTCTGTTATGCAAATATTAAATGCCAAATATGAAGATATTCATGGG
>JAZULI010000072.1:0-3850 GCA_045603025.1 Bacilli bacterium | reverse complement strand
AAAGTTAGGTATTAATTTAACACTTTCTCCTAAAGAAATTAGTCGAATAATTACTTGTTTACTAATTAAATCAATAATAAAAAATAGTAAAGATAACCAATAAATCTTTTTTTTCATAATTCACCTTTTACTACTAAAATTTTACCTTATAAAGAAAAAGAAATCAATAAAAGATTTCTTATTAACTATTTATGAACCAATACTTTAGTCCCTACGGAAACATTTTCATATAATTCTTCGGCTTTATCATATGGCATATTAACACATCCATGACTACCATTTTTAAGATAAATACTTCCCCCAAAGTTTTTACGCCAAGTTGCATCATGTAAACCAATTCCACCATTAAAAGGCATCCAATAATTAACATAAGCTTTATAATCATCACCTATTAAATAACGATTTCTTTGTTTACTAAATATTTTAAACAAACCAATTGTTGTTGGACTACCAGGTTTACCGGTTACAATATCTGTTTCTAGTAAAACATTATCTTCATCATATAACCATAAATGTTGTTCTGATAAATCAATAATAACAAAAGTATTATCAATTTTTTTCGTATATTGTTTATCTACAAAACCAATTATATCATCATGAGATAATATTAAATACCATCCATCATATTCCCCTAAGACTAAGGCACTTTCATATTTACCTAATGACCCAATTTTTTCATCTTGAAGGGAATTTCCTGTCCTTATATTAACCCCACTTGTTGTATAAATAACATTTGCAAGTGATAAATCATCAATTGGATATTCCGGATAAATATTTTGTATTTTATCTTTTAATGAAGTTACATAATCACCACAAACATAACCAATTTGTCCATTATATGATACTAAATACCAATTATTTTCCGTTTTAGCAATCGCATCAACTAATTCACCTTTTTTAATACTACCTATTCTATTTCCATCTAAATTAGGTTCAAGACGAAAATTAACCGTACTATCAATTTTAATAATATCAGATACTTCTAGATGCAAATCTTGTTGTTCAATTACATTAACTTCTTGTAAATAATCTCTTGATACAAAACCTAACTTATTATTATATTTAATTAAATCCCAATTATTATCCATTGATAAAACACGATAAACTGTTTCTCCTTCATTAATTAAATCAATCTTTTTTGATTCAAGATTGTTATCAAGGCGAACATTTAAATTAGTTTCTGTTTTAACATAATCACCTTTAGAAAAATTCGCTTTTCCATTAGCACCTACACTACTTCTATTAATCATCATCGTTCCTGTGATAAGTAAGGCTAAAGCAGCCTTTTTAACTTTTACTTTATTCATATATCCCCCAGAAATATTAATTATTAAACTTAGTTGTTTTTAGTATCAAACTTTTTCCTTGTTTTTAGTATCAAACTTTTTCCTTGTTTTTAATCTAAAACATCTAGCACAAGCAACAGTGTATGTAACTTTTCCTTCACCATCAATCGCTACACTATCACCTTCAGTTTGAACCTTACCATCAATTAACCTTACATTAAACATCGCTTTTTTACCACATTCACAAATCGTTTTAATTTCGGTTAATTCATGGGCAATATCTAATAATCTTCTACTACCAGGAAATGAATTACCTTTAAAATCCGTTCTTAATCCATAACACATAACTGGTATATTTAAATCAATTACAATATCCATTAATTGATTAACTTGTCTTTCCGTTAAAAACTGGGCTTCATCAACAATAAACAAATCAACATTAGTATATTTTTCAACAATAATATCATAAATATTTTCTTTATTATCAATTAATAAATCTACTTTTTTCTTAGCACCTATTCTTGATACAATATGATTATCTCCTTTAGTATCAACTTTAGGTTTCATTAATATTGCATTCATTCCTTGTTCTTCATAATTATAAGCACATTGAATAATTCTTGTTGTCTTTCCTGAATTCATTGCACCATAGAAAAAATATAACTTTGCCATTTATTATCACCATTTTAAGAATAACAAAAGTTATATTTAATAACAATTACTTTTACAATATTTTACTTTTAAAAATTTAACTATTTTTTATATAATCATATACTTTATTAATCGTTTCATTAAAATTATCAAAATTAACACTAAACCATTTTAAATCCATTTGGTGATTATAGAAAGTATATTGACGTTTAGCAAAATTACGAGAATTCTTTTTAATTAAATCAAGACTTTCTTTTAAAGTAATACTTCCATCAAAATATTTATATAATTCTTTATAACCAATTCCCGTCATTATCGCTTTCGTATGAATATTTCTTTGATATAAAGATTTAACTTCTTTAACTAAGCCTTCACTTTTCATAATATCAACACGTTTATTAATAATATCATACAATTTTTCTCGTTCACATGTTAATCCTATCGAAATAAAATCATATAATTTATTATGACAATAATTACTATTTAACGTATTATTTTTTATTTTATTAAGTTCTCTGACTAAACGTTTACGATTATTAACATGAATATCCGTTTCATGATATTTTTCAATTTCCTTCTTAATTTCTTCATTAGTTAACTCATCAAACTCTGAATGAAATTCTTCTAAATTAAATCGATAATCATATAGAGCACTCTTAATATATAAACCACTACCACCTACAAAAATCGCTACTTTACCACGAGCTAAGATATCATTTAAAACCCTTCTTGCATCTTGTTGATAACGATAAATATTATAATCATCATCTAACTCGCAAATATCAAATAAATGATGCGGAATCCCTTCTTTTTCACTTTCTTTAATTTTAGCAGTTCCAATATCAAGTCCTTTATATACTTGCATACTATCGGCATTAATAATTTCACCATCTAAAAGTTTAGCAAGTGACACACTAAGTTTTGTTTTACCAACTCCAGTAGGCCCTGTAATTACAATAATTTTTTTCATAACATCATTCCTTTAAAAATTACTTAATATTTTACTTAATATCTATCATAATTTCAATACTTATAAAAAGAGAATTATCTTTAATTAAATTAATAGTTCCTTTAAATAATATTAATTATCTTTATTAATAATTTTTTCTATTTCTTGGACACTTAATTTAGAGATTTCACTAATAGTATCGATTGGTATATTCTTATCATACATATTGATAATCATTTCATAACGTGTAGAATTAATTCCTTGTTCGATACCTTCTTCAATTCCCTTACGATAACCAACACCATATGTTTGATCAAATAATGCATTTTTTTCAATAGTTTCATCCATCAATATCATCTTATATCCCTCATCTTTCGATAATCTAGTTAGTTGCTTCTGATATTGTTTTAATAATTTTTCTTTTTCACTAAATTGTTGTAATTCTTTATCATCATCGATTGTTAACAATTTCCACAACTTATCCCATTCATTAATTTTATCATAACAAATATTTTTATATCTGTCTAGATTAATGCTGATAGTTCGAATAAGATAATCATTGGTATTATCTTCAGGATATGGTATATAACTTTCTTCTTTTGGTTTAACTTTGTTATAATTACTATTTTTGGGATACCAATTTAAATTAACTAAAATTAATTTAACTCGTTTTTTAATTATTTCTGAATTACTTAAACCTTTATGATAATGATGTAAGATTATATTAAAAGCATATAATAAATTTCTCATATAATTACCTGCATAATTATTATTAAGTTCAATTAATATATCACAATCATCATAATCAACTAATAAATCAACGGTTTTATTCCTCTCACTTTTAAAACTATTAGTTAATTCTTTATTTAAAACAGAAACCTTCCCATGAATATCTTCATATTTGGCATTTAATATTTGCATAACAGACCATTCTAATGTATCCATTTGCGTTTCATTAAACATA
>JAZULI010000071.1:0-2210 GCA_045603025.1 Bacilli bacterium | reverse complement strand
CTTTCAATTTCAGTCTCAACTACATTTTTAACTGTAACAAAATTTCCTATTTCAGTAATTTGAGAATTTATTTCTGTTAACTCATTAATTATTTTATCATATTCTTGTTTTATTTTATTTTTACATTCTTCTATATCTAACAAATATTTTGAGTACTTATCTGCATCATCATTTGGTTTCTCTACTACTTCAGGTTTCGATTGATTATGTCTTTCTAAAATAAGGTTTAAATTTCTTATTTTTTCTTCAATTGTTTTTTTATGTAATTTAGTTTTCTTGCTTTCTAAATTAATTATACTTATATTAGTTTTACCTAAATCATTTTTATGAACTTGATATAAAGAATAATTTGCGGTTGTCTTATTTGTAATTAATTGTGATAGATTAGTACATCCTTCTTTTTCTGCTAAATCCATATAGGAAAATATTGTTTTTTCTATTTCATCATTAAATTCTTGACCTATTCCACTACATATATTTTCTATGTATCTTTGCGGTAAAAATTGAACTAATTCAACTGCAGGTTCAGGTACATCATCTGATAACCTATCAACTGTATTACTTTTTTTATCCGCCCAATTTATAACAGCCGTATAATCATTTGCATAATTTTCAGGTTTTTGTTTGAACCTTTTAGGTTCAATAAACGACGCATACGATATATTTTTACTGTTAGAAACTAGTGCAATTATATCTGATAAAGCACTTTTACCACTACCTTTATTACCTATTATAGTTGTCATATATGGATTTATTTTAATATTGGCATCAAACCATTTTTGACTGTTTTTTGCGTCAGCCCTTTTCGAAATAGATACATTACTTATTATATTTTGTTTGTTTTTCAAATAATTATCATATTCTGGAACAATATTGCCTATATATATTCTATCTTGTGGACAAATTAATACCTGTTTTAAGCCAGCAAAAGTTAAATCGGATTTTATCCAACAAAATCTATCCATATCTGGTTTAAACATTTTATCGTAATCATGTGCATCTGAGCCCCAAAAACATGGTTTGTATGTAGAAAATTCTTCTTTAGTTGAATCTTCTAGACCCCATTTAATTGTATTTGGATTAGAGCTAAATATACCATTACATTGTGCGTATATTTTCTTTCTAACTAAATGACCTTGTCCAGACCAATTTATATCTGTAATATTATCTTCCGCAAATAATAATAAATATCTATCCTTAAAATTATCATCAAGTACTTTCTTCAACTCTTCAAATTTTACGAAAGCTACAATGCAACCAACTTCATAATCACTCTTAGAATCAAATTCTTTTTGTTCGGCCTTGATTTTATTGCCTAAAAGCTCTAAATTTCTTCTTGTCAATGGATTTTGACTAATTCCTTCTATGCCAATAGTTGTTGGAATTGTCAAACGAGAAAAAAAGTTTTCTTCAATACTTTCTACATCTATATCATTATCAAAAACTACATGAACTTCTATCTTTTCTTGATTTTGTCTATTTTTATACACCATCATTTCTTCTAATCTTAATTCGATATTTGGAAAAATTGAAATATTGTATATTTTTCTTAAATAATCTTTATCTTTTTCTATTTCTTCTTTAAAAAGATTAACCATTTTTTCTTCATTAGCTAAATATTCTTTGACAATTTTGTACCCGTCTATAGAAAAATAATCAGTAAGTCCAATTCCCGAAATTTGATTACTAATAGCTCTACTAAATAGTTCATATACATATTTATCATTATCTTCATCTTCATTGCCTTTTTTATCAAAATTATTATTAAAAACCGATTTTATTGTGTGAACATGTAAATCCCATTTTCTCCACAATGACCCTCTATAAAAATTTTTCATTTACTTCACTTCCTTTACTTCTAAAAAACGCCAATACAAAAACCTATTAAATTAATAAGCCTGTACTAGCGCCTCTTTTTAATTCTCTTTATTAAATAATTCTTCTACAATTAAATCCCTTGAATGCAAGTTATTATTTTTACCTAATAATAAGTTTTCATAGAATTTAATTAAGTAACTATTATCTTGTTTTATATTTAAATAATTATTAAAATAATTACTTCTTACTAATGCATTTCTATAATAAACTGATTTTTCTTTGAACATAGTATTATCTACATCATATCCAAGTGATACTAAATATTTTTCTATAAATAATGCTGTAGTTCTAGTATTGCCCGCTCTAAAAGGATGTATTTGCCATATGCTTGA
>JAZULI010000070.1:0-2441 GCA_045603025.1 Bacilli bacterium | reverse complement strand
TTGAAATTAAAGTTTATGCTAATAAAGAAAATTTTCAAAAATTAAAAGATAATCAATATAAATATTTAAATTATAAATATTATAATTAACAATAGTTTACATTATTTTTTTTTGTTATTTAAAGATAATGTAAATTTTTTGTTATTCTTTGATAAAATAAAATTATTAGAAGATAGCTAGTTTAAAGAAGTAAGAGGTTGGTAGTAATGAATTATTGGGAAAAAATTATTGTATGGTTACAGGGAACAATGACGAGACCTACACCATATGGATGGTTTCATTTAATGTGGATTGGTTTAGTAATTATTTCAATTATCTTTTTGTGGATTAAAAGAAAAAATCAAAATGAAAAAAAATTAAAGATAATTTTAGGGGTATATGGAATTATTGCTTTATTATTAGAAGTTATTAAACAAATTATTTGGAGTTTTAATTATGATTTAGGCATTTGGGATTATCAGTGGTATGCTTTTCCTTTTCAACTTTGTACAACCCCAATCTTTGTATCAATCATTTGTTTATTTTTAAGAGATGGAAAAGTTCGTAAAGCCTTATTATCTTATTTTTCCTTTATAACTATTTTAGGTAGTTTAGCCACAATAATTATTCCTGATAGTTGCTTTGTGGAAACAATTGAAGTTAATATTCACACAATGTGGTTACATTGTGGAAGTTTTGTAGTATCTATTTATTTATTAATAAGTAAAGAAGTACCTTTGAAGTTAGAAAATTTTATAAAAGCTATTTTAGTATTTTTAATAATGGTTATATGTGCTTTAACTTTAAATATTGTTATTTATAATCTTGGTATTTTAGGAAATGAAACTTTTAATATGTTTTATATTAGTCCATATTTTATTAGTGAATTACCTGTATTTAATATATTACAAGAAAAGTTACCATACGCACTTTTCTTAATAACATATATTTGTATTATTATTAGTGGTGGTTTTATTGTTTATTGTAGTGCTTATATTTTTAACAAATTATCATTAAAGAAGAATAAAGTATAAAAAAAATATTTATGAACATAATATTCGTGGAGGATATTATGGAAAATAAAGAAAAAGAAGAAATTAATGTATTAGATGAGCTTAATAAAGGGGCTTGTATGGGACGTGATGCTATTCATTTTATTATGGATAAAGTTGAAGATGAAAATTTAAAAAAAGAATTAGAAAATCAATATAAGGAATATAAAAAAATTCTTGATAAAATCTCTAAATTATATCCAGAATATAGTAATGAAGAACCTCATAAAACAACTACTATGAATAAAATGATGACTTGGTATGGAATCGAAATGAAAACTATGATGGATGATACAACTTCTAAATTAGCAGAATTATTAATGCAAGGTACTAATATGGGAATTATTGAAGGAAGAAGATTATTAAATCAAAAAGATACTGATCCTAAGGTTCATGAAATAGTTTGTGAATATGTTGATATGCAAGAAAGTGCTGTTGAAAAATTAAAAGAATTTTTATAAAATTAAGTTAGATTATTTATTTAATCTAATTTTTTTATATAATTATTTCTAACTCTACGTTTCGTTTGGAGAAATATTATTTAAATAATAATATAATGATCACGAAGGAGATTTTATGGAACAAGAAAAGATAGGAAAATTTATTGCAAAAATTCGAAAAGAAAAAAGGTTGACACAACAAGAATTAGCAGAGAAAATAGGAGTAACTGATCGTGCAATATCAAAATGGGAAAATGGTCGTGGAATGCCTGATTTATCACTCTTAATTCCTCTTTGTAAAGAATTAGATATTTCAGTAAATGAATTATTAAGTGGTGAATATTTAAAAGAAGATAATTATAAAGAAAAAACTGAAGAAAATATTATTAAAACTATAGATTATTCTAATAAAAAAATAAAAAGTAATAAGAAAAAATTTATTATAGTTTTATCCTCAATTTTTATAGTATTTATTTTATTAGTTGTAATGTTTTCAGTAGATATAAGTAAAATGAAAAATAATGAACCAGTTATTTTTAGTAATTGGGGATTAGATTATGTTCCACCAATTGATTTAAAAGATGAAGAAATGGAGTTAGAAATAAGTAATTTTTTAATAAATAAAAATGAATCAGAAATAATAAAAAATAATAATGAAAAATGGTTTGTTAGTTTTAAAACATATTTAATTGAAGAACAAGAAAAAGATAAAATTTATAATTTTTATGTATGGGTGTTAGAAGAAAGTTATTATTTAAAAGATGATAAAGTAATGATTGGTAGTGGTTCATCAATTCCTTATAAATTTGTTATAAGAAAAGAAAATAATCAATTTATTGTAGATAGTTATAGTATTCCAAGAGATGGTTCTCTTTATGGAGTGGATATGAAAAATATTTTTCCAAAAGAAGTATTAGATCAAATGAATTCTGTATATGATGATGGTACTATTGAAAGATTAAAATTAGAT
>JAZULI010000069.1:0-6821 GCA_045603025.1 Bacilli bacterium | reverse complement strand
TTCTGATGAAGGTCCATGTAAGAATACTGCTACACCACTTTCAATTGCTCCTTTAATTATATCTTCTTCACTTACCTGTCCAAAATTTAATCCATAAGGATTTCTTCTCTTCTCAAGTCTTTTTTGTTCTTCTTCATATTGTTTCTTTTCTTCTGGAGTCATATTATTAACTTGAGTTAATGTTGCTGTTTGAAATAAATCTCTCATCATATATTTGTCAAGATATTCTTTCATATCTGTTGTTGAAAAAAATCCATTATAACTTCTTGAATCAGTATGAAATCTTATTCCTGCTAATATACCTCTTTTTGACACAAGAGTTTGAGTTCTATCATCAATTAACCATTTAACTGGAGAAACTTCTACCCAAACATAATCTCCATCTCTATATTCTTCTCCATTAGATAACATAAAATATACAACACCATAATCAGAATTAGCCCTAACACGAATATACTTTTTACCATTATATTCATATTCTTCATATGTTACTGCTTGAAATCCTTGAGATGATTTGTGGTACGGAGTACTATCAAATGTATAATTTCTTCCAGTTTGTTTTAATCTTCTACTTTGATATTCACTTTCTAATTGTCTTTGAGTTCTATCATCTGGTGCATATTGAGGATATTCTCCATACTCAACTTCTTCTGTACCATTGTATCCCCTAACTCTGTTCGGGGAGATTTGAGAAAACAAATATGATGATAGCAAAGCTGGGCGAACGGCGCCACTACGTCTAGAACGATATCTGATACACCTTGAACCACCAGTGTTAACGCCACAAACGTTCCCATCGCCAGCGGAAGATCTAGTATAACACCATCCTGTTCTACCTTTTAAACTACTATCATCTGGTGCCATATGCGAGCAACTATCTTCACAATAACCACCTGTTAAAATAACTAAATCAGTAATAGCAGATTTTGTTCCATATTTTTCTATAACATCTAATTGTCTTCCTCCATTAACTCCCCAAACTTGTTCTTCAGAAAGTAATGTTAATTCTAACTTATTCATAAAAGCCCCCTCAAAAACGCACTATATTATACAATAAAAATCTATAAATTACAATATTTTATTCAAAACAAAAGAACTCCTAAGAGTTCTTTTGTTAGTTTTTCTTTCTTCTTATTTATTTGTTTTCTTTTTTTGTAGTGATAGACCCGATATTACTTCATGATTATTTACATTTTGTTTTATCTCACACAATTTAAATTTTAAGCATTCCAATGTTTCTTTATATAATTCATTTAATCCTTTGAAATCGTAATCTGGATCTGTCACTTTTATAATAGTATCAGTATCATGATTTACTAATTGAGGTGAATCTATATAATTTAATATTTTTTCTATAACAAGTTGATCTTGATGAGCCATTGAATAAAACATATTTAATCTTTCATTTTCATAGCCAAACAAACCAGTATAATTAATAACACTTTTATTATTTACAATAATATCAAGATAATGATATAAATCAGGTAATTTTTCATATGAACATTCATAGGTCACAAAATCACAACCATTTTCTTTATTATGAACAATTGTTTCTGGATAAATTTTATCTTTAGAATTCATATTCCTTACAATTCTTTTTTCGATATTTTTCTTTGTTGCTGGCCATTTAGTTAATTCCCCAGAAATTTGTACTTTTCCAACCGTAACATAACTGTATTTTTTTAATTTTTCTAAAATTTCTTTCAATCTTTCTTTATCGTATGTAACATTGTAAATATATGTCATATCATTTTCTTGACATTCATATATTATTGTTTTACTGTTTTTTGATTGCATCATTGCATTGTATTTAGCAGTTAGTTTGTCAGCATACTCTTCGCTAGGAAATACTGATGTAATAATATTTATTTCATTGTTTTCTTTCATGTTATTTTTTCTCCTTTTTAAAAACCTTGATTTCTCTTAATATAATACTATAAGATTAATTAATATACAACTTATTATTGTAAAATTAAAGAAACTCTTTTACAAGCTCCTTTAATACATTGAATATTATTGCTGAATTAATTGTTATTTTAACTTTTTCTTATTTTCCAGTCAAAATTATTGATTCATCTTTAATATTACAAGTCTCGATAAATCTTTCGTTTTGTTAATTTAATTCATTTACAATATTAATTGGTATTTTTACCTTTTCTTTTTTAATACATGTTTGTCATCGCAAATATTAAATCTTTCTTCATCTACTTTTACATAGTCTCCTAAAACTATTGTATTAAGAAAAGCCTCTATGTCTTCCTCTATATTTTCTCCTTTTACTCCCATTTGTTCCGGCCAGTTAATGAAAATAACATTTTCGTCAATCCCTAATATTTTTTTTATTTCTTCCGTTAACATGTTTCTTCCATAACCGCGTGTCCACTCGTTACTAAGTCCTTGTGTTGTTTCAGTAACTCTAAACATTAACCTTCTTAAAAATGATGGATTACAGAATGCAAAATAGAATTTTTGAAGATTAATCTTTTCGCCTGATGCTTTTAATACTGTGTCTATATATAGTATCTGATTTCCTTCTTTCGAAATTTTGTAAAATTTTAAATCCACTCTATAACCGAGACTATCAAAAAAATCAATTAAAGATAATGTTAATAATCCATTATTAAATATTTGTTTTTGTGTAGTAACCCATGGATAACTACAATTATAATTGATTGTTATAATATTTTGTGGATTATTATCATCATATATTTTTCTCATTGATAATGGTAGATTATTAATAGCACTAACAACATTTGGTACACGTCCACATACATAATTATGATATGTCTTCTTTTTTGCAACATATGGAAAATATTTATCTATTTGTTTTTTTTGAGTTAAAAACTTATCAAAATCTTCATACCAACCATATTCAAATAGTTTTACTGCTTCTTCAAACGAGTTTGTTTTAGTCCATTCAGTTTGGTCATCAGAAATTTCGTAAGATGCTAACTCACTACTTGAAAAGGCTAATGATGTTTTTGCATTTTTAAGGTAAGAAATTAAATCTTGCCTATTTTTAAATCTTTGTTCAAAAAATTCATATCCATCATTGGAATAAACATTACTTATCATAACTATGCCTTCTTTAATACCATTTTTTTGAAACCTTCAGAATAAATAGATGGTTCTATTCCTTCGGCATCAAATCTTTGAGATATAATTTTCATATCTTCGAAGTCTAATTCTTTTATTATTGTATATAGTAGAATTTGTTCAATAGTAAATCCTGCTTCTTTTAATTTGCTTGCATAATCAATATTTCTAGTAGTGACAGTATGTCTAATTCCACAGTCACTTATGATTCTTCTAAAATTCCAAAAGTATTGCAATAATTCTTCATCTTTAATAATTGATTTTTCTATTTTAGGATCGTAGTCAAAATATATTTGAATGAATCTATCTAATGATGCTGAATCTAATTCACTTCTTCCACAATACATTCTATTTGCACCATTTCCCCATGTATTAGCAGCTGCTATTATTCTAAAATTAGGATGAGCTTCAGTGTATTTTCCATCTTCAAAAGCCATATAAATATTACCGTTATTAGTTGCACCAATGGCTGAGTTTAGGGATAATAATGCTGATGGATGACTATTATCTATTTCATCTAAAAAGAATAAACCGCCATTTTTAAATGCTTTATAGAATTGTGTTTCTTTATATTTTCCATGTGCATCAGTAAAGCCCAATAATTTATATTCTTCACTAGCATTATTTGTATAATACATCGGCATATTTAATGCTTTAGCTACTTGCCCTGCACAAACTGATTTCCCAGAACCAGTAGGACCAATTAACATAACTGGCAATCCAAGTCTTATTAATTTGTATATCGTTTCAAATTCTTGATGATACAATTCTTTGTTCAATGTTTTTTCTAGTGTTCCATTTTGATATATTTCAATAGTTCTAGGTCTAACATCTTCAATTTCAATTCTTTTTGTCGCTTCGGATACTATATCATTAATAACTCTCTTTTTAACATTTTCTATATAATCCGCTAATTCGTAAGCTTGATGTGCATATTCTCTTATTACTTCTTTTTGATTTTCCATTATTGTTTCGTTTTTTTCTTTCGCTTTTTCTATTATTGTTTCAATTTTTTCTGATGCTTTTTTTATTAAATTCTCTTTATCTTCCGCAAGTGACTCAATTATTTCTCTGCGAATATTTTCTCTGAACAATTTAATATCATCTAAATCACTTAAAAATTGTTCCAGTGTATCGCTAATACTATCTACAAAATATCTTACATTACTTTTAGAAAGTATTCTATCAGTTAATGTTTCTATACTAGTTTCTAACTTAACTTGTGATTCTATTTTATCGCTAACTTGCTTAGCTTCTTGTTTAACTATTTTTTGTAGTTCTTCTCGTATAACACGTTCTATATAAATTCCTAACTCTATTTTTTCTTTTTCTGTTAAATTCATCATTATTTTCTTCCCCTTAAAATTAATACTTTATTATCTTGTTTTTCAAATCTAGTTACATATTCTTTAAAATTATTAATATAAAAATCTGCATCAAAAGGAATACCAAAATATTCTAGTATCATTTCAAAATCAATATGTTTAATATTTAATAAATATTTACTTACAAATTCCAAATATTCATCTTTTTGACTATCACTAAAATTATCATAGACATTCGCTAATGAAATACCTATTGGATAACTAATCAAAACATATAGTTCTTTTTTTAAACGTTCAACTTCATACGCTAAAGATTGATATTTAACATCTTTGTTTCTAGTTTTCGATATTTTGGGTATTTTATCATTTAATTCATTTTGTTTTTTTATAAAATAAGGTAATAATTTTTTTGCTTTATTTAGGCAATTGATAGCATTATTTATATTTAATCTTTCAAACTGGTGTGCATAACTATCATAGCTAAAATCATTAATATATCTATCTAAGCATAATTTGCCAAATAATATAGATATTGTTTCTCCAAAAATTGTATTAGAATGTAAATGTCTTTCATTATTTAATTTTGTAAAAGATTTTAACCCATGTCCTAACTCATGTGAAGTTGCTAGTATATCCATTCCGTTTCTTATATTTGGGACATTTATTTCAACATTTCTTGTTACCCCGGATGAAACTTCACTTATACATACTGATTTTTCAACATCATAATTATTAATAAATTTAATTTTATCTTTTAACATTTTTAGATATGCTAGATATAATCTTATATCTACGTCTTTTAACATATTACCAATATATTTAATCCCTATTTCGTTCGTCAAAAATTTATTTGAAACTGGCAGTTCTATTTTTTCAGGTAAAATATAATCAGAAAAATTTTCGTTACTAAATGCATTTATAAAAGTCATTTCTTTTTCATCAAGTACATTCATAATAAACCCCCGCTTAAAACGCACTATACTATACCATAAAAGTCTATAAGTTGCAATATTTTATTCAAAACAAAAGAACTCCTAAGAGTTCTTAAGTTAATTATAGTACTTTTATTAAAGTTATACTACTTTCTTTTTTTCGTTAATGTGAAACTATTTACCTCATCAGATTTTTGTATTGCATATTGGTCTTCAGAAATAGAATTATCTCTATAAATATTCTTATTATAATAAGTCATAATTTTCTTTTTAAACAATTCATTTCCTAAATAGCGATTTATTACATTTTGAAATTTAGACATATATGCTTTTATTTCATTATTATCTGCTACTTTCATATAAGAAATCATACAACCACATTTTTCTAAATTTGGAATGTTTACTTTATGTTTTCTTGTTAAATAATAATCTGTAAAAGTGGTAGTAGTACAATAACTATCTTCTATTATATCCAAATAACTATCTATACTATATTCAAGGTGAATTCCATTACCTGCTTTAAATATTGGAAAAATAAGACCAGTATATAATTCCTTTCCATATAAAATATCATCTTTAACAACAATTTCATATAAAATATTTATTGCTTGCTTATCTTTTTTTTCATTCTCATCATAATTAATCTTTTTAAAATTTTTATTTAATAAATAAATTATTTCATTGTCTTGAATTAATTTAAATTTATGTCTCCATAAATAATTTAATAAATTATTTTTATCATCATCTGGTATGTTCTTGCAAACTTCATCAAGTTTAATATCATAAAAATCATCCTCATATCCCAATTTTATTTGTGTAGTTTCATTATTTACTAATTCTAACATTCCTTTATGTATTTTTCCCATACAAATCTCCTCGTATATATTTTATTTATATATCTTTTTCACATACTCTTTAGATTCTTCTTCGTTTAATACATTAAATTCTAATTGTTTTATAATTTCAATTATATCTTTAAGATTAAAAGTATTATTTAAATCTATTAAAATGTTTTCTTTAATAAAACCCATTTATACTAATAATTAGTATTAATCATTATATTAGTTAAATGATCATTTATATAACTATTTTCTAAATCATTGATATTTATTCATTTACTTTATCTTTTCGTTTATGTTAGCGATTTTCGTTTAGATTTTAAAACAACATTTACTATATCATTTTGAATATATTCTTTAACTAAATTTAATTTATTAATGATAACTTGTCTTTGTTCATCGGTTGCTGTATCTGCTGTTTCTTTAAATACTATCCTAGGCGCTTTCCTAATTGTAAGTTTTTGAGTATTTATATTATAAAACCATTGTTCAATGCTTATATTCTTTTTGTTTACAAAAGTACAACATACATAATTAGCAGTATCTTCAAAAAAATCTTCTCTATTATAAATACTTCCGAATGTTACTTTACAACCATGTTCTATATGCAAAGTATGTGCATCATCCAA
>JAZULI010000068.1:0-1736 GCA_045603025.1 Bacilli bacterium | reverse complement strand
AAACTAACTGCTAATTCTTGTGATTTTATTTTTAGAAGAATTAGTATTAACAAAAATACTATTGATTTAATTTGTCTAGAAACTCTAGCCAGTACCGATAATGTTAATGATTTTATTTTAAAAAAAATTAGTCATCTAGATAATTATACAGAAAAAGATATTGAAGATTACCTTTTTAATTATTTACCTGTTGTTTCAATTAATAAACTAAATGATTTAAATGAATTATTAGATAAAGTATTAAATGGTTTTGTTATTATTTTAATTAATGATAAAACCATTTATTCCGCTGAAACTAGACGTGATTTAACAAGAGGTGTTAATGAGGCGGATTATGAAAGAAGTATAACGGGTCCTAAAGATAGTTTTAATGAACATTTTAATACTAATGTTGGTTTAATTAGAAGAAGAATTAAATCAATTGATTTAGAAGTTAATGAAGTAAATATTGGAAGATATTCTAAAACTAAGGTTGGGGTATTATTAATTAATTCCATTGCAAAAAAAGAATTTAAAGATAAAATAATTGAAAAACTTAAGCAAATAGATATTGATGGCATTATTGATAGTGGATATATTAAAAATTTTTTAAATGAAGGTAATAGTCTTTTTCCAACCATTAAATCAAGTGAGAGGCCCGATTTAGCCAGTCAATCACTGCTTGAAGGAAAAATTGTTATTGTAACCGATAATAGTCCTGATATCTTAATCCTCCCTACTTTCTTTATTGATTACTTTCATACTAGTGATGATTATTATCAAAAATCAATTAATATTTCATTTATTAGAATAATTCGGTTAATTGGTTTTGTTTTAGCAATTTTTCTTCCTAGTTTTTATATTGCAGTAACAACGCATAATGTTGATTTTATTCCAATTAATCTCCTCATAAACTTTGTTGCGCAACGTTCTAACGTTCCTTTTCCAGCCTTTTTTGAAGCTTTAATTATGATTATCTCTTTTGAAATTTTAAGAGAAAGTGATATGCGAATTCCAAGTAGTATGGGAACAGCGATTAGTATCTTAGGTGGTCTTGTTTTAGGAGAAGCTGCCGTATCAGCAGGTATTATTTCACCAATTATGATTATTGTCGTCGCTATTAGTGCCATAAGTGGTCTTATATTTCAATCAATTGAAGTTATTAATGCCATAAGATGGTGGCGTGTTATTTTAATGATTTTATCAAGTATTTTTGGTTTATACGGAATCTTTATTGGAATAATTTTATTCTTTACTAATCTATCAAATACTAAATCATTTAGTAAAGATTATCTATTTCCATATGCTCCAATTAATTTTAAAGAACAATTTGATGGCTTCATCAAAAAAGAGGAAGAAGTTAAATATCGTAATCCACTACTATCCAATAACAAGGTACGGGGGCACAAATGAAAAAAATAATAATTATAATCATGATTCTATTTATAACAGGATGTAATTATATTGAATTAAATGATTTATCCATTATTAAAAGTATTGCTATTGATTATATCGAAAACGAATATATTCTTTATGCTGAAATAATTGATGAAATAAATGAAGAAAATATCCCAACAACTGAAGTTATTACGGTTAAAGAAAGAACAATTAATGACTGTTTTTCGGAATTAATTATTCGTTCAAATAAAACAATTCACTATTCACATATTGATTTATTAATACTTTCAACTAATTTAAATAATAATAATTTAAATGAAATATTTAATTATTTTCTAAAAACAAAAAATTTCCGTAAT
>JAZULI010000067.1:0-2228 GCA_045603025.1 Bacilli bacterium | reverse complement strand
ATTAGTAATTGTTACTATTAAGGAGAAGTTATGGGTAATTTTCGGAATACGAAACAAAGTGCTTTAATTCTTAATATTATTAATAATAGTTGTGAACATTTAAATGCATATGAAGTATATAATAAATGTTTAAAACATATTAATAATATTAGTTTAGGGACTGTTTATCGTAATCTTAATAATTTAGTTGATAATCATCAAATTAGAAAGATTATTGATTTAAATGGTGTAGAGCATTTTGATAATTTGAAAATTTCACATAATCATTTTATCTGTACTAATTGCATGCAAATTAGTGATATAATTGATAAGGTAAATATACCATTAGAATGTGAAGTTGGTAAAATTATGGATTATGAAATTATCTATAAAGGACTTTGTCATAATTGTTTAATGAAGGAGGAGAATTAATTATGGAATTAAAAGGTAGTAAAACAGAACAAAATTTAATGACAGCTTTTGCTGGAGAAAGTCAGGCAAGAAATAAGTATACTTATTATGCTTCTAAGGCTAAAAAAGATGGATATGAACAAATAGCAGCGATTTTTGAAGAAACGGCTAATAATGAAAAAGAACATGCTAAAATGTGGTTTAAAGAATTACATGGTGGTAGTGTACCTGATACTTTAACTAACTTGGCTGATGCTGCTGATGGTGAAAATTATGAATGGACTGACATGTATGATGAATTCGCTAAAGTAGCATACGAAGAAGGATTTACAAGAATAGCTAAATTATTTGAAGGTGTTGCTAAAATTGAAAAAGAACACGAAGAAAGATATCGTAAATTAATTGCTAACATTGAAGGTGGTCTTGTTTTCTCAAGAGATGAAGATAAAATATGGCAATGTCGTAACTGTGGACATATTGTAATTGGAAAAGAGGCACCAAAAGCATGTCCTGTTTGTGCTCATCCACAAAGTTATTTTGAAATTAGAAATGAAAATTATTGATTTATTTTAAGTAATACTCTATAATTAAATTATCAATAAATTGTTGATTTGGATTAGTAATTATAAATGAAGTTTAAAGAAAGTGATTGGTTGATGGAAAATCATAGCGGATTTATAATGAATGGACCAATGAAAGATTTCCTGAATGAAGTAGGGAAATACGGATATCAACCGTTAAAATGATGATGTATGTTAGTACATTAGTGGCGAGATTACTCTTATTCTATTGGGATAGGAGTTTTTTTATTAAGGAGATGATTTATATGAAAACAGTATTAACAGGATTAAAACCAACAGGTGAACTTACATTAGGAAATTATATTGGGGCGATACTACCTCTTGTTAAAATGCAAGAAGAATATGATAGTATTTATTTATTTGTTGCGGATTTACATGCTTTAACAGTACCGCAAAATCCTATTGAATTAAATAATCGAATTCGAAGTTTTATTGCAATGTATATTGCTTGTGGAATTGATCCAAGTAAGACAATGATTTATTTACAATCAGAAAATGAATATATTCCTGCAATTTCATGGGTACTTGAATGTACTACTCAATATGGTGAAGCATCAAGAATGATTCAATTTAAAGAAAAAAGTAAGGAAAATGAGAATTTTTCGGTTGGTTTACTTACATATCCAGTTTTAATGGCAGCGGATATTCTATATTGTGATGCAACTTATGTTCCAGTTGGGGTAGATCAAAAGCAACATGTTGAATTAGCCCGTAATATCGCTATTCGCTTTAATAATCGTTATGGTGAAACATTTAATATTCCAGAACCTTTGATTACAAAAGTAGGTACTAAAATTCGTGATTTAAAAGATCCTAGTAAAAAAATGAGTAAATCAAGTGATAGTCCAACGGGTGTTATTACTTTATATGATACAAAAGAAGAAATTACCAAGAAAATAATGGGTGCAACGACAGATAGTGATATGACTATTAAATTTGATGAAGAGAATAAACCAGGAATTTCTAATTTATTAAATATTGCTAGTTGTATGAGTGGAAAAGATATTAGTGAATTAGAAAAAGAATTTGTTGGTAAAAACTATGGTGAATTCAAACGTTATGTTGCTGAGGTTACTAATAGTAAACTAGAAGTAATAAGAGAAAAATATAATTGTTTATTAGATAGTGAAGAAATAAATAATATTTTAAATGATGGTATTAAAAAATCACGTGAAATTGCTAAAAATAAATATTTAGACATATGTAAAAAAGTAGGAATTACAAGAGAGAAGATTTAAAATAATTTTCTCTTTTTTT
>JAZULI010000066.1:0-2769 GCA_045603025.1 Bacilli bacterium | reverse complement strand
AGATATTGGATTTTGATATTTATAAATTAAATGTTAGATATTCGGGGGATTATTTGGCGAAAACTGTTAGTAAAGTTAGGTGATATTATGAAGAAGGTAAGATACATTAGTGATTTGGAACGAGATATTTTATTAAAATCTCGTCTTCGTAGTAATCTTCCTTTAGGATTATTATTTTATATAATGGGAATATTATTACCATTTTTTGTTTGTATGCTAATTACTTTTGATTTTACTTATTTATATTTATTTATTGTGGGTATTATTATATTATTATTTGTAGTTTTTGTATATCCAATGATTTATTATAATCATTTACAAACTGCTAAAATAGAATGTTTTGATAGTATTATTTTATCTTGTAAAGAGAGGTTAATTTATTTTTATAAAGTTGAAATAGAAGGTCTTGATGGAGAATTTAGTACTAATTTATATCCAGTTTTAAAAAAAGTTAAAGTTGGAGCTGAAATAACAGTTGTAATGATTTTAGGAAAGAATAAACCTAGTCGTTATTTATTAATTGATAAGAATAAAAATATTTTATTATCAAGTAGAAGAACAAGATTTGATTTAGTGTGAGGTGCTTATGAAAGTTAAAAAGGGAGAAGTTATTACAATAACATCTAGTAAAGGTGGAATTGGTAAAACGGTTTTTACACTTAATTTAGCGGGTATTTATCATCAATTGGGTCTTAAGACATTAATTATTGATCTTGACTTATATGCTGGTGGTATTGCTGTTAGTGTTAATTTAAATGAGGGTAAAACGATTTATAATTTAGTTGATGATATTTTAAATAATCATTATCATGAAGCGTATGATTATTTATCAAAATATAATGATAATATTTATATTCTTCCTTCTTGTAAAGATCCAAGACAAGGTAGTAAGATCGAAAATCGTTTTATTGAACAAATTATTAATATTTATAAATCACGTTTTGATATTATTTTAATTGATACATCACATGTTTTAGTTGATAGTAATATTGTAGCTTTGGATTGTGCTGATACAATTCTTTATATGATTAGTAATGATCCTGTTGATTTAGCGAATACCAAAAGTATGATAGCAATATTTAAAGATATTGAAAAAGATAATGTTAAGGTTTTATTAAATGATTCTTTCTCTTTAGATAAAACATATTTTTCGTTATTTGATATTAAGAATGTTATTAAACATAATGTTGATTATACTTTAAATAAGAGTTTTTATATTCATGATATTGATCGTTATATTATGGAAGGTAAAATATTAACTTTAAATAAGCATTTATCATATCGTGATTCTAATGATTATAATCGTTTAGTAATGATAGCAAAAGATTTGAAAGGAGACGATAATAATGAATAAGAGAACTCTTTCAAGTGAATTTAATGTATCGTATGAAAGTAGAGAAACGGATAATATTAAAGATTATAATATTTTTAATGATAAGAATTTATTAGATAAATTAAGAAGAAAAATTATTCAAAATATTATTGATAATAATGCTCCTAATTCAAAATTATTAAGTGATTATATTAATGATGAAATAGATAATTCTTTATCAGGTTATGATTTAACTAATTTAGAACGTAGTCATATTTTTAACTTAATTGATAATGAAATTAATGGATATGGTCCAATAACCGAACTTTTATATGATAAGAATATTACAGAAATTATGGTTAATGGTCCTTCAGAAGTTTATGTTGAAATTGATGGTAAAATTATTCGTGATGATACAGTTAGTTTTATTAATTCAGAACATATTTTAAGAATTATTCAAAAAATGGTACAACCAATTGGTAAAACAATTGATACGGTTAATCCAATGGTTGATTCTCGTCTTCCTGATGGTTCAAGAATTAATGCTATTATTCCACCATTATCCCTAAATGGACCAATTTTAACTATTCGTAAATTTAAAGAAAATTTAAATAGTGTCGATGATTTATTAAGAAGTGGTACTTTAACGATTGATATGGCGCGTTTTTTACAATCTTGTGTAATGGGAAAATTAAATATTGTTGTTTGTGGTGGTACTGGTAGTGGTAAAACAACAATTTTAAATATTTTATCAAGTTTTATTGGAGAAGATGAACGGGTTATTACAATTGAAGATGCGGCTGAACTTCGCCTAAAACAAAATCATGTTATTTCTCTTGAAACTAGAAATACTAACTATGATGCTAAAGGTGAAGTTACTATTCGTGATTTAGTAAGAAATTCTTTACGTATGCGACCTGATCGTATTATTGTTGGGGAAGTTCGTGGTAGTGAAGCTTTTGATATGTTACAAGCGATGAATACTGGTCATGAAGGTAGTTTAACTACTTTACATGCTAATGGGCCGGTTGATGCTATGAATCGTTTAGAAACGATGGTTTTAATGGGTGATATGGCTATTCCAGTACCCGCTATTCGTGATTATATTGGTAATGCTATTGATATTATTGTTAATATTGAACGTTTAAGTGATGGAAGAAGAAAAGTAACTTCAATTAATGAGGTTATTGGTACTTTAAATGGTGAAGTTAATATTAAAAAAATCTTTGGTTTTAATCAAAAAGGTCTTACTTTAAGTGGGGAAGTTGATGGCGAATTTTATATGGAAAAATATCTTCCTAAGTCATATGAAAAAATTAAAAGTAGGGGAATTATTGATATAGATTATTTATTTGAAAAGAAAAATAGTCCAAAAAATGAAAATAAAAATAAAAAAAGTAATTCTAAAAATAAGAATAACAAAAATACTAAAAACAAATAGAAGGAGTGATAATTAT
>JAZULI010000065.1:0-4104 GCA_045603025.1 Bacilli bacterium | reverse complement strand
CAACAAAAATATCAGTTGTTTCATTTATAAATATATAATAAATAATAAAACTTAATCCTATAGACAAGATTGTAGTTTTAATTTCCATTTTTTTATCTATTAATGCAATTCTCTTCAAAATAACAGTTAATACTAACCAATTTATAATATGATAAAAAATTGTAACAAAATAGATATTACTGTTTATTGAAATTAAATCTAATTTATACAATATTCCAGAAACAAAAATTAAATATATTGTTGGGAAAAAAATTTTAATTAAAATATTCATACCATTTTCTTCATCCTCATTAGAAAATCTAAAAGTTGAATATTTTAAATTTAGGTAATCATAATTCAAAAGATTAATACCTGATGTAATAAAAAATAACAGTATATATTCTAATATCGATAACATAAAATAAAGTTTCATAAGCCACCACCTATATGGTTATCTATTATAACATAAAAGAGCGAATTTCCATCCACTCATATGATAAAAATTAATCATTTTCGATAAACCATTTTAAAAGCCATATAGGTTTATCCCAATTATATATTTCAAATTCTTGAGATGATACTTTTTGAATTGGATTATCACTGCATAACTTACCAATACATTTCTTAGTTTTTATTAACATTCTCAAACTATACCCAGTCATTTGAATTATTTTACCAGTTTTTATATTTATAAATCTAGCAACTTTAACATTATTTTTCTTTTCTGCAAATTCTAATAATGTTTTAGTATAAGTAGGTAGTTTTTTTAAATTATATTCTTTTATATCGTTATCAAATTTTAATTTAACATAAATAACTCTACCATCTCTATCATATTTTACATCTATAATTTCCGAAACACGTTCTTTCTTTAAATTTCTAAATCTATAATTACATCTCATACAATTCGGATCTAAATATCCACAACCATGACATTCTTTATGATTGTAAAATTCATCATCATCAAGTGGACAATAGCCATAAAATCCATAAAAATCTTCAATGTCATAATTATATATTTCATCAGTAAGTCTATGAAGATTAGTAATCTTTTTATAATAATAGTTTTCGTTATTCTTAAATTCAAAAGGTATAAATTTATCTATCAATTCAAAATCACTATAATAATCATCAGAACTAAAATCTTTAATACCATCATCTAATTTACTAATTTTTATTACATTGCCATCAATTGCAAGATCTTTATAATCATTTATTTTTCTATAATCTGGTTGTCTATACCATATTGCTTCTCCAATTTGTAAATAAACTTCCAACTTAGAGTCATAACAATTAACATTACCTAAAAATTTTACAGGATGACTCCACGAACAATTAATAGCACCATCTTCTTTATAACTTCTATAGTGATGAATATCCTTTTCTAATGCATCAAAAATCCAAATAACTTTATAACCTAGTTTATTATAAAATCTATTTCTATCATTAAATTCTTCTTCACTAATAGAACTATGTTGAAATTCTAAAACTGTATTATTAATAAAAACATCAGCTCTATGAATTTTATTTTCTAGTTTAAAAACAACTTCTTGATTTTCAATAGGAAATTGGTTTTGCCAATCATAATGCCAATCAGACATATCATAGTGCCAACCATCCTTTTCTAAACATTGACTATTATTTTTATGAGCAAAATGATGGGCATTAATTGTTCCTTTTCTTTTAATTACTTCTTCATCACATACAGGGCAATAATATTTATCACCCTCTAATGTATCTGAAATATGAATTCTTTGTTTTTTTGAATTTAAAGCAATATACATAATAAAACTCCTAACTCAATAAAGATAATAATTGTTTTATATTATAATATAAAGGAGTAAATTTCTCTACTCCAATATTATTTATCACCTAATAATTTTATCTTTTCAGCATTATTTAATATTTCCAATTGATATCTAGCAATTTCACTTAACAACTCAAATCTTTCTTCTTTACTTTTTCCTTCCTTTATTAATTCAGCATTATGTGACTCTAAATTAGATAAGACAGTCAATTCATTTATAGTTGCATAATCTCTTATATTATAATTTTTTGCTAAAGTAGGATTTAAATCCCTCCACTCTTTAGCTGTTGTATTAAATAAAACAACGTTCAAAATATCAGCTTCTTCCGCATATTTTAACCATTCTTTATTTTTATAATAATTATTATCTGGTAATATATAATTTTTTATAGCATCGGTATGTATAAGATAATTATTCTTAGTTAATAATCTTTTAACATCCCACTCTCTATTCTTATTTTCAAGTTCTTTTAATCTTTCAAACTCTTTTATTAAATATAATTTAAATACAGGACTTATCGCTGATGCAAATTCAAATGCAATATCTTTATGTGCATAAGTTCCTCCATATTTTCCCATTTTAGAATAAATACCAATTGCATTAGTTTTTTCACACCATTCAGACACACTTGGTGTAAAAGTTAATAGTCCCACTTGTTTTCTAAAGTGTTCAGATTCGAACACTTTAAAATTAGGATTATATAACTGCTCCCAAGCTGTTAAAAAATCCAAAGTACTTCTATTACGTAACCAATTTCTTATAACATCTGCAGCACGAGAATTATCACTTTTAGCTTTAGCTATGTCTGAAATACAAATGTAATCCTTATCATTAAAATTGGTAACACTTATTTGAATATCCTCTACTTCTATAAGATTATTTTTCATTTATATTTTCCCCCTTACTATATGAATTTATATAAAATATTATAGCATAAGAACGAAAAAACACAAAAACATTTGTTCAATATATAAAACAAATTAAAAGTAGAATTATTTTTTCTACTTTTTCATACAAAATATTAAGTGTTCAACGTCGACCTCAGCACTTTAATCCCTACCCTAAAAAAGGTATATTTTAATCAAAATTAGTGATTTTTTTTAAATTTTTAACTAATTTTTATTAAAAACGTGCAAGATCTAAAAACTCTCAAGCCCTTTATTTATAAGGGTTTTGTAAAGGGGTGGCAGAAATCGTTATCAGGCAGTTGATGCTTGTTGATGGTAAACTTTTTTCTTTATTTTTCACTATTATCACTTCCACTTTCTATTATTCTTGTTTCATTTATAAAAATATCAAAATCTGATTTATATAATTTATCTTGTTTAATTCTAAATTTATCATATTCTTTATATGCAAGTTCTTTTGCAACTGTAGCAGAAATTTTACCAGCATTATGTAATATTTCTTTACCATTAAATTGTAAAAAAGCATTTAATTTTTCTACCCAATCATTCATAGTCATAGCATTATGATTTTCTGCTTGCATTTCTGCATAATCTAAATACATTCAACAATTCTATTTAAATCTTTTAATTCCTTTTCATTTAAATAATTTTTAGCAATATCTACATCATATTTATAAATTGGTCCATCAGGAGAATTTTTCCAATTGGTTAATCCCATATGTTCTTTTTTAGAATCTACTCTATTATAAATAATTTCTGCTACAGTATTTCCAGTAACTGCAAAGTGTAATTTATTTTGTACTGTTTTAAAAAATTCTTTTGTAATTTCTGAATCTTTATCATAATCTACACTACACATTGAATATATATCAGTTATTTTTTGATAAAATCTTCTTTCACTAGATCGAATATTTCTTATTCTCTCAAGAGTTTCTTCAAAGTAATCTTCGCCAAAAATATAGTTTGGATTTTTAAGTCTTTCATCATCCATAACTACGCCTTTTATCATATATTCTTTCAAAATTTTAGTAGCCCATATTCTAAAATTAGTCGCTTTTTTTGAATTAACACGATATCCGACTGCAATAATCATATCAAGATTATATATCTTTACAGGTTTTTTAGAATTATCAATGTCGGTTTTTCCGACGGTGTTATCTTCATTAAGTTCACCACTATTTAATATATTATTAATATGTTCAGTTATAGTACTTCTTCCTACATCAAATAATTCTGCTATTAAGTTTTGTGTAAGCCATATATCATTATTTATAAGCATTACACTTACTTTAACATCATCATTAGAATCTTTATATATTAAAAAATCATGATTTGTAATTTTCATTTTCCCATCTTCCATTGTTATTCTCCTTTCTATCTATTTATAATCTAATTTAATTTCATTATTT
>JAZULI010000064.1:0-3363 GCA_045603025.1 Bacilli bacterium | reverse complement strand
TTTTAATTTATCAAAATGATATATAATTATAATTGGTGATATACTATGAAGTTGAATAAAAGAGGGTTTGCTATATCAGTTATATTATACTCAATGATTATCTTAGTTATTGGGATATTATATTTATTATTAGCGATTTTAAATACTAGACATAATTTATCTAAAGAAAAAAATAATGATGTTGTTGACTATATTAATAATCAAGGGGTTAATACTATAAGTGATGAAAGAGCACAAAAAATTGCTACAAACAAAATTATTAATAAAGGTAATTTATTATATAAAAATGGTAATTATTATTTTTATGGTAATGATCCTAATAACTATGTTAGTTTTAATGGTGAAACTTGGAGGATAATTGGGGTTATTTCTGTAAATAATATTAAATACTTAAAAATAGTTCGCCATGAACCATTAAAAGAAGAAACCGCTAGTAATCATCGTCTTATTGAAAGTAATATTTTTACTTATTTAAATAATGAATATTATAATACAATGAGTGATAAAAATATGATAAAGAGTATGTATTGGGCTAATACGGAATATTCTACTAATATAACAGCGTTTAATGCATATACAGAAGAAGTTAAAACTATTTCTAATGTAAGTAATTATGTTGGCCTTATTAATGGTAGTGATTTTGGTTATGCAGCTGGAGAAAGTTATTTAACGACTAATTTATCTTCTTATGCCCCTTCAATTAATGATAATTGGTTAGCCCTTACAAATGATTATTTTACTATGAGTTTTTCTGGAACTAATGTTAATATTGTGAGTAATGGTAATTTAACTAGTTCTAGTAGTAAGAAAGCTTATATTTATCCATCAGTATATATTAAGAAAGATATCTTTATAATTGGTGGAGAAGGTCTTGTTGATGATCCTTATATTTTATCTTTTAGTTAAAAATTAATTATTTTTATAAAAAAAATATGCTATAATGATAATAGGAGGTATAAATGGATACTATAATTAACTTAGTAATTTCAATTGCTCTAGGTGCAGTTGCTGGATGGTTAGCTAGTATAATTATGAAAACAAAAGGCGGACTATTAAGAAATGCAATTCTAGGTATAATTGGAGGATTTATTGGTGGCTTAATTTTTGATATTCTAGGTATTTCATTTGGTGGATATCTAGGAACAATTATTGTATCAGTTGCTGGTGCATGTTTAGTAATCTTTGTTGCTAATAAATTTTTAAAATAAGTAAATTAAAACATCTAATTATTTGTTAGATGTTTTAATTTATATAGAAATAGAAGGTTGTACCTTTATTTTTTTTAGTTATTACACCATACTCATATTGGTGAGCTTCTAAAATATGTTTAACAATTGATAATCCTAAACCCGTACCAATTGTATTTCGTTGATGTTTTTTATTAGATTTATAGTATTTATCCCATATATTTTTTAAATCATTTTCATTAATACCCTTACCAGTATCGCTAATAGAAACTCTAATTTTTTGACCTTTTTGATAAGCATTAATATATATTTTCTTTTTATTACCAGTATAATTAATCGCATTTCCAATTAAGTTGTAAATAACTTGTTCGATTTTTTGTTTATCCGCTTTTATAATTAGTTTTTCTGGAATATTACTAATAAATGTAAATTCTTCGGTAAAACTATAAATTTTAAATCGTTCAATAATTGTCTTGATAAGATGCGCTAAATCAAATTCTTCATAGGTTAATGATTCAATATTACTTTCTAACTTTGATAAATTTAGAATATCATTAACAAGAAGATTCAAGCGATCAACTTCTTCAATAATAACATCTAAATCTTTTTCCCGTTTATCTTTATCTTTATATGATATATCTTTAACCATTTCAGCATAAGCTTTAATCATTGTTAAAGGCGTTTTTAAATCATGGGATACATTAGCCATTAAATCTCTTCTTAATTCGTCATTTTGTTTTAAAACATTTTTGGTATAATCAAGAGTAGTTGACAAAACTTGTAATTCTTCAATATCCGTTTTTTCTTCAAAAGAAATATTAAAATTACCTTTCGATAATTCTTTGGAATTTTTCGTTAAATTATGAATTGGGCCCGTTAGTTTATTAGAAATAAAATAAGCCACAATAATTGCTAAAATAATAATAATAAATGTAATTATGGAAAATTGATTTTTTAAAATAGTTACAGTTGAATCTATTGGATCAATACTTGTATTAATAAAAATCGCGGTTTCATTATCTAATTTAATTCCATAAACTAAGGTTTTATTAATAAGTTTTTCATTAATAATCCGCAGTCTAAATTTATTATCATCACCATTTAAAAATTCTTCTTTTTCTTTTAGAATACTAAGTTTATTTTTAGGATTATAAATATTTAAACAACCTCTATTTAAGGGATTGGTTGTATAAGAGACAATCCCATTAGTTGTAACTTCTGAACAAATACCACGGTCATAAGAATACTGTTCAAGTGCTTCATATAAATTAGTTTTATCATATTTAAATTTTAAATTTATAGTTTCAATCGTTTGTTCTAATTCATTAGTTTTATATATTTCATAATAGTACTTTAAAAATAAAATTTGGAATATCCATAAAAAGAGAAGAATGAAAATAGATAAACCAATTAAATATCTAAAGACTGTCCATTTTAAGCTTTTAGTTTTCACAAGAGAACTTATATCCGACACCACGAACTGTTGTTATTAAGTCGCGATATTCTCCTAAAGATGTTCTTAGCATTTTTATATGTGTATCAACAGTTCTGAAATCACCATAAAAATCAAATCCCCAAATTTTATTTAATAATTCTTCTCTTGAAACAGCAACATTTTGATTATTGATAAAATATTTTAAAATTTCATATTCTTTTAAAGTTATTTTAATTTCTTTATTATCTATGTATAAGGCATGTCCTTTAAAATCAATTCGTAAATCTTTATAACAAAACTCATTACTATCATCATAATAGCGTTTAGTTATGGCTTTAATTCTTGCAATTAATTCTTTCGGACTAAATGGTTTAGTTAAATAATCATCAATACCTAACTCAAATCCTAATAATTTATCATATTCATCACTTCTAGCTGAAACAACGATAGTAGGTAAATGATATGTTTTTTTCATTTCCCTAAAGAAACTATATCCATCCATTTTAGGCATCATAATATCTAAAGCAATTACATCAACATGATTATTCGCTAAAACATTTAAGGCATCAATACCATTTTCGGCTTCTAAAACATGATAATTTTCATTTAAACAATATGTTTTAATAACCTCTCTAATTAATTTTTCATCATCAATAATTAAGACATTCACATAAATCACCAAGGTTATTGTACTATACTTTTATGAAATTTGTGTGAATTAATTAATTAAATAAAAAATCT
>JAZULI010000063.1:0-4230 GCA_045603025.1 Bacilli bacterium | reverse complement strand
AAAATGGAAATAAAATTGATTATAATTTAGAAAAATATCATTTATCTAATATATCTTTATATAGATTAATATTCAAATTACTTTATAATTCATTAACTAATTACAATGATAACATTTTCTCTTATTTGAAAATATCTATTAAAACCTTATTAAAGTTATCAAAAAAATTGCTTTTGGTTTTAGATCATCTAAAAGATTTAAGGATAGAATTATGATTTAAAACAAAAAAATAGTCAATGCTTAACACATTAACTATTCTCTTACTTAGGCTCTATAAAATCTGGTATGAAGTAAAATTTAATAAAATCGTTGATATATATACTTGAAAGTGAGTTTTTTAAGTTTAATTTTTAAAACTCACTTTTTTTGATATTTTTCGATAATTTTTAGGTTTTTATAAAAATCAACTTTCGAGTAAAAAATAAAAATTATTTTTTTCGATTTGAGGATTTTTTTGTATTTCTTCCACCACCTATTTTACTATTAAAAATATATAAAATCCTTCTCCTCAGTATTTTAAAATTTCTAAATCCAAATGCTATTCTTTTTATTACTTTTATTTTATTATTTATTCCTTCGGTAAAACCATTACTATATCTTTCATCTATAAATGAATTAACTATATATTCTTGCCATCTTGAAATTGTTCCTGCGGCTTCTATAAACTCTGGAATATCACTATCTATACATATACTTATCCAATGCTCTATCTCTTTATTAACATCTAGATGTTCATAGTGATGAACTATATCAAGAAATTTTTCTTTTAAATAATATCCTGTTTTTAATTCTATTGATATTTCTAAAAGTTCAGAAAGAATATCACCTGGCAACACATCAATCATATGCCCATTCTTGTATCTTTGTACTATTACCCACCAATCTATTTCTAATCCATACTTTCTTAATAAGCTTACATTCTTTTTATTTTTTAAAATTTTATATTCATAACTTTTCTCACCATACGTTTTTTGTAATCTTATTCTAATTTTATCTAATGCATCCATTATATATGTGATATAATGAAATCGGTCAACGACATATTTTGCTTTCGGAAACATTATTTTCGTGACCAACAAATATGGTTCGTACATATCTGATATTACGAACTCAACAGAATGCCTATTATTACAGTGTGAAAAATATTGTATTAGGTATTCTTTTTTTCTATTTGGTAATATATCTAATACTTTTTTACCTTCATTCGTATCTGCTTTAAACTCATCTAACGAAATAACTTTAGGTAAGTTTTTTTGATAATCAGTAATTGTGCTTGTTGCCTCATTCAATTCTCTAATTACCATCGGTTCTGATATTCTATTTTTTTCTGCTATATATTTTAAAGATAAATTATAATTTAATAAATCTTTTCGTACACTTATTTTTACTTTATTCGATATACTTCCATTCTTTGTATTTAACTTCAATTCTTCTGTAAAAATTTTACCACAATTATAACAATGATATCTTTTTTTACAAATAATTAAATCTACTTTACTACCACACGCATCTAAATATACACTTCTTATCGGTTTTAATTTTCCATGAACACTACTTGTAAATTTATTACACACTGGACACCGTACTTTCTTTTTTCTATTTTCTATTTCAACCTCAATTATTCCACCTCTACTTTCATTAACATTCAATATTTTTATTATTTTTTTGTTTAAACCAATTAACAAATAATAATCGTTCATTTGCACCTCCATTTTCTATTCTCATGAACAATTATAATTATATATTAGCATAAAAAAAAGAAGGATATTTTTTCCCTCTTAAAACTTCACACCAGATTTTAAAGTTTTTTTTCATTACTTCACACTAGATTTTATAGTTTTTTTTATTTTTAGCACTTAAAAATCTATTTTTTTACTTCACACCAGATTTTAAAGAACCCTTACTTATCACTTATTTGTGTCTACACACACTATTTTGTTTTTTCGAAAACATCATTATAAATTTTTGTTCTACAACCTTTATTATTCACAAAAGCCAAGCATAATTGATCTCCATATTCAGTATCCGATTCTTTCATACCAGCAAACTGAAATATTTTTGTATCAATATTCACACGATAACTTTCATATTGTTTTTTAACATAATACACCTGTCCAGAAAAAGGAAACATTATTCTATGTACACCTTGGGTTGTAGTCTTAAAATCCAAGGAACAAGTATCTCCTTTTTGTACATAACTATAAATTAATTCTGATGCTGTTTGCTTAGAATCAGTTAATTGTATTACAATCCCCTTATAAGAAGTAACGGAAGGAAGGAAACCCCTTTTAATATTGACATTAAACGTACAATCAGGTTCTTTATCTTCATCCTTTGGATCTTCATCTTCCTTTGGATCATCATCCTTTGGATCTTCATCTTCCTTTTTATCATTATTAAATCCCATATAATAATCCTTAGTAAACTTATCACCATTTTTTAATTCAACTTTTATACGAATTTGCAGAATACCCTTTCCAGCTGGAATATCAACAATAATATCATCATCTAAATCATCTAATTCTTCAAAATTACTACATTCAGATGTACCATAACAATAGTGTATAGTCTTTACAGCAGAACAAGATGATGATCCAATATTATCTGTATAAATTTCCAATTTATCTTTAGTAAAATAATCATCTTCGTCATATTTTTCTGCTTTTTCTTTTTCTGTTTGAACAATTCCACCACTATTAGTTTTAATTGTTATTATATCATTCTTACCACAACTACTTCCAGAACTACCACTTGAACCGCTATCTGAATTTCCTGATGAACTTCCTGTTACAGTAACAGTTACAAAATCACTATAATTACCATCATTAGTTGTAACCGTAATTATTGTTCCACCTGCTGATACAGCAGTAATTATTCCTTTATTATCTACCCTTGCTACGGCAGAATTACTTGATTCATATTTTACCGTCTTATCGGTTGCATCTTCTGGTAAAACATTTACTACAATTGCAGAAACATCATTTACATTTAATGAAACATTTTTTGAAGATTCAATATCAATTGATTTTACTTTCACAAAATTCTTTTCTACTTTTATAGATATTGTATCACTTTCACCATTTCTTGTTTCAGCAGTTATAACTGCTATACCTTCTTTTATAGCTGTTACAACACCATTTTCTACAACTGCTACACTTTCATCACTGCTTGACCATACCAAATCTCCAACATATGCTTCTGATGGTAAAACTTGATATGTTAACTTCTTATATTCACCCTCTATTATAGTTAATTCATTATTATCAAAATTAAAGGCCACAGGATTAACTATCATTTGTGTTTCCACAATATCCTCAACAACATTAATTTTCATTTCATCTTCGAATGCTCCACCATTAACACTCATACTGATAGTTGCTACACCTTTATTTTTAGCTCTAACAATTCCTTCATTACTTACTTCAACTATATTAGAATCAGTACTAGTATAAGTAATATCACTAATACATCCATTACTTGGAACTACCTGTTTTGGTAATTCATATGCAGATTGCACAGTTATTAATAATTCACCTTCAGGAAAAGAAACATTAGTTACTTTAACATTTACATCACCCTCAACTACAGTTATTTCACTTTTTGCTGAATGGGGTTTTCCATTTTCATCATCAAAACTAACGGTTATTGTTGCAGTACCTAAATTATTTGCATTAACATTTCCTAAATTATCAATTGATGCAATAGTTACATCACTACTTTCCCATTTATAAATAGCATTAGGATATGATCCTTCTGGTAAAATATTTGCAACTAATTTTGTATTATTACCCTTTGTTATTGTTTGATTTGCCGGTTGAATAGTAATTGCAACACTACTAGGATCAGTTACTTCTGAATCCTTATTACAACTATTCATCATTAATAAAACAACAAATAATAGTAATAAACCACCTAAAATAAATACCATTTTTTTATTAGATTCATAAAAATCTTTTAATTTATTACTAGAACCTTGTCTTCCATCTAATCCTTCTTCATAGCCTTCATTTTCTGAATACATAAATCCAACTCCTATCTATTAACAATTATACATAAAAATATAAATTAAATCAATACAAATATTTATTATTTAAGGGTATTTACATAAGTTAATTACCTATTCATATTTAATCACATAAATTAAAATAATCTATTTTCCTGTAATAATTGAATATTTTTTTATATTACTAATATTACTAATAATAATTATTTATTTAGAGTTCTATGTAT
>JAZULI010000062.1:0-1566 GCA_045603025.1 Bacilli bacterium | reverse complement strand
AATTTTGTTTAATACTTTTCTTTAATCGATTAACTAAATCATTATAGTTATATGCTTTTTCCATATATAAAAGTTTAGGATTAGTAAGAACATAACTATTTTTTAATAAATTAAGGCGTTCATTATTAGTATTAATAATATTTTTCATTACAAGAATTAATCGTTCATATAAATGATCAAAGTTTTGTTCTTTAATTTCATAAATACTAATAGGATTTTTTAAAACAAAACTATTTTTTAAGCGATTAAGTATTTCTTCATAAAAACTTATTTTATGGTTTATTGACTTATTTAATCTAATTTTTATTTGTTCAAGGTAATTAATAATATCTACTTTATTAGGAACTGCCATTTCTGCCGCTCCGGTTGGCGTAGGTGCTCTAAGGTCAGCAACAAAATCACTAATCGTAAAATCTATTTCATGACCAACCGCTGAAATTATTGGGGTTTTAGCTTTAAAGATAGCCCTAGCGACTATTTCTTCATTAAAGGGCCATAAATCTTCAATTGAGCCACCACCACGACCTAAAATAATTACATCTAAATTATAAGAATCAGCAATTTCTAAGTTTTTGACTATATCATTTTTCGCTAATTCACCTTGAACTAACGAAGGAAATAAAATAGTCTCGCATAAAGGAAAACGTCTTTTTATTGTCGATAAAATATCTTTAATAGCCGCCCCAGTTGGCGCCGTTATTATACCAATTCTCCTTGGAATTTTAGGTATTTTCTTTTTATATTCTTCCTTAAATAATCCTTCTTTTTCTAATTTTTCTTTTAACTGCCCAAAAGCAATATAAAGATTCCCTACTCCATCTTCTATCATTTCTGACACATATATTTGATAACTACCCGTTGACTCATAAACCCCAATTCTGCCAACTACCATTACTTTCATACCATCTTGAGGGATAAATTTAACCTCTTTAGCATTAGTACTAAACATCATGGCATTAATTCTTGAATTATCATCTTTTAAAGTAAAATAGAAATGTCCTCTTGTATGATTTTTAAAATTAGATATTTCTCCTTTTAAAAAAATTAATCCTAGATTAGGATCATTTTCTAATTTATACTTTAAATATCTGGTTAATTGAGTAACACTTATATATTTATTATTTTCCATTTATATCCTCTTCATGATAAATTTTATCAAGACAAGCATTAATCATTTTAGTAACATTATCATCACTATATTTATGAGAAAGTTCTACCGCTTCATTAATTGCAACAATTGGTGGCGTATCTGTATATAAAAGTTCATAAATTCCGATACTTAAAATAGCTTTATCAACTTTTGATAAACGATCGATTTCCCAATCAATTAAATGTTTATTGGCTAAATTAGAAATACTATCTTGATTTTTAATAACACCATTAATTATTTCTTTTAAAAATTCATTTTCTATTTCTAATTGTTCTTTAATTAATTCATCAATATTATAAGAAATTTTAGCTTTTTCTAAAATATATATTTGATATAATACCTTAATACATATTTCTCTTAATTCATTACGATTTTTCATAGACATCACCACTTCTTAATTTTATCATAATTTATTG
>JAZULI010000061.1:0-4187 GCA_045603025.1 Bacilli bacterium | reverse complement strand
TCTTACTAATGCATTTCTATAATAAACTGATTTTTCTTTGAACATAGTGTTATCTACATCATATCCAAGTGATACTAAATACTTTTCTATAAATAATGCAGTAGTTCTAGTATTACCTTCTCTAAATGGATGTATTTGCCATATGCTTGAAGAAAAGTTAGTTATATTATTAATTACATCAACTATATTCATTTCATTATAGTTTTTATTTTTTTCTAATGAAATATCATAATCTAATGATTGTTCTAATAGTTTACAATCACCATAAGCAACTGAATCATTATTTAAAATTCTTTCGTGTTTAGAAAAATCTACTTTTCTAAATTCTCCAGCGAATTCATAAACATCCTTAAATAAATATTCATGGATATATTTTATATAATCTACTGATAGTTCAAAATTATCTTCTTCTAATAATTGAACTATTCTAGTAGATACTAGATCACATTCAAATTCATCTTGAATTATTTTATCAGTTTTATCTTTTTCTACATAATATTGTTTTAATTCATGTTCTACTTCATAAATTGTTTTTTCACCTGTTACATTTTCTTGTAACAACTTTTCTAAATACTTAGATGGTTTTAAGTTATCAACTTCTTGAAGTCCAATAGCCATATCCCATTGTAATTGTTTTACATAGTTTTTAGGTGTTTCTGTTTCAATATAATCATTTATACTTGAATCTAATTCTCTCTCAGACATCTTAGCACCTCCACTAATAACATTATAACAAAAAAGTTCCTATTTGTCAGTATCATATACAGAAAAAAAGAAAATTCAAAGCACAATTTTTTCACTTTTATATCTTTGACAAATTTACTGATAAAACAATAATCATCAGTAAGTTTGTCATAGAAAATATTAACTTATTTTAAATTTGTGTACCTAAAAGTGTACCTAAAATTACTTAATAGGTCTAAAACCCTTTAATATAAACAAAAATGGAGCCTTTCGGCTCCTTCAGGGGGCGCCGATATTACAATTCAATTGTAAATTATTACGACTAAATCGTAAAATATTACAAATAAGTTGTAAAACCTTGCAATTTTCTTTGATAATAAATTTTAAATACCGAATTGTTCGTAATTTTAAATATTTTATATAGCAAAATCGTACCTAAATATACTTTCAACAACCCCTTATAATGCTTGAAGTCAATGTTTACAGAGGTTTGCAAAAAGTATCTGCTCTCTTCAGGTTGTGTCGAAAACAATATAAAAAAGGCCTAAGCCTTTTTTATATTTTGTCACCATAATGTAACGTTTCAATATATTTTTCCATAAATTTAAAGTCTGGAATGAATCCACTAATTGAATATTCTTTTTTTTCATCTATTATTTTATTTCCATTTTTATCATGCATTACAGGTAATTTAATTTTTGTTTTAAATACCTTATTATTTTTAGGTTTTCTTCCATATGACCATTTATATTTTTCTGCTTTTAATACCGTACATATAAACATTGCTATTTTAGGGTTTAATATTTTATTATATAAAACTTCAACATCTGTAGATATGGCTATTCTATTAGAATGATAAAAAGAATCAAAGCAACCACCATTTGTCGAAACAGTAATACAATTACCATCAATAGATTTCTCATTTACATAATTAGAAACACCATTGTTTAGTCCTGTAGATGAAACAAAAGCAACATCACCAATAGTTTCTGGAATACTAGAATGTTTGGAAACTTCAATTTTTTTAAATATTTTCCCTACCTCAAAATATTCCCAATCATCAATATTTAAACTAATATTGTTTTTTTGGATATTATTCGTTTTTATTGGTTTATAATGTAACGTCTTTATTATTCTCTCCATTTCTTCAAAATCAGGAGTTCCATCAGTTTTACAAGGGATATTTAAAATTGTGTTTTGAATTAATTTTTTTATAAACGCTCTACCATATGAATACCTAAATTTTTCTTTATTTAATATTGTCTCAAAGAATATTCCTGTATATTCATTTAACCATTTAGGTCTAATTACAACTATATGATCACCTGCTACAAAAGGATACTTTTGATATGAAACAGTAGCAGTTGTATCCCCGACTACAAGTGCATTACCTTTTTCAATTTTTTCTAAATTATTATCATACACAAATGCTTCAACCGAATTGTTAGCCTCGGTTCGTGTAACATATGAAATTGTATTCTTATCAGGATATTTAGCAATAATTAAATCTTCTTTACTATAAGCTTTTGCCTTGTATATATCTTTTTCTGAAAACAAATCTCCAAATCTAATTTTTCTCCAATTAGCCATATTAAGATTCATAAATATCACCTTTTTTAGCTAAAAAAGAAATATAATCGTTTAAAGTTGCTTGAAAATCATCTTCAGTCAATTGAGTAAAATCAGTTTCCATATAAGCTTCTGCTAACCATTCATCATTTGCATCAACCTCTTTACTCACTGATAATCCTGCTTTTGATTCCCTTTTAAAATATAAATCAAGCCATTCTGATTCAATTTGTTTCCATAAATTTGGTGTTCTTTCAATTCTTCCAAGATTTTTTTTCTTAACTAATCCATCATCTTTAAAATACCCAAAAAATGTTTCTTTAACCGGAGCATCTTTATGCCTAATTCCTAAATTAAACACCATACAACAAGCTATAGCACTTGCGCCAGGATAAAACATTTCATTAGGAAATGAGAATACTGCATCTAAATTATGTTCTTCAAGCATTTTTCTTTTAAATCTTTTCAAATCTTCTGAATTTCCAATTGCACACTGCATAGGCAGTAATACTGCTAATTTTCCTGATTTTACTTTTGATGCAATATAGTAAACATAATGAAAACCTTTAGAGGGATCAATTTTGGTGTCCTTTCCCCATTCTTTAACATACTCTGGATTACAATGCTTTCTTTGACCATTATACGGTGGATTCATTAATACTACATTTATATTCGCATCTTCGAATTTATGTTCATCAAAACAAGAACCTAATACAATATTAGAATTTCCATCTCCATGAATTAACATGTTAGTGGTAGATAATCCAAATGCTGTTTCATCCGCTTCAATTCCATAAATATGTTTTTTCTTAACTTCTTCCTTTTGCTTTTCATCATCACAATCATCTAGCGCATCTGTTAATGCTCTTACTAAAAAAGCACCTGAACCACAACAAGGATCTAAAACTCTTGAATTCCTATTTACACCTACTACTCTACTCATAAAATGAACTATGTGATCTGGAGTGAATGCCTGATTTTTATCTTTTTTACCAACATATTTATTAAAAGTAGTAAAGAATAAATTTAACAAATCTTGTCCCATTGTACTTTTATCATTTATTGATGGTAATATTTCATCCTTAATTTTGTTTAATACATCACGAAATTCAAAATCTTGCAACTCTCTTACATCCTGAGAATCTAAAACTTTATTTTTTAAAATTGTTAGTTTAGTTGCCTTATTTAAATCATTATCCAATAAATTTGTTAATATTTCTTCTATACCAGCTACTATTTGTTTAGTAGTTAATCCTTCATATTTTAATCCGTTTTTTAACGCTAATAAACAAGTTCCAACAAATTGACTACGAATTTTTTCCTCTATACCATATTTATGTAACGTTTCATTTAAAATATAAGTGTTTTGTATCAGTGCCATTTTATCATTTTTTGATGAATGAAACATATCATAGTATTCATCTATAGACTTAATTACTCTTTCCTTTTTATCTTGATTGTTTAATGTAATATTACATGTATTATCTGTCCAAACCATAATATCATCATTTAAAGTACTAGCTAAGATTGCAACTATATTATTTCCAGTAAGTTCTTTCTCATAAATCGCGTATTGTTGTAATTGTTCCATATAATCATATAATTCATAATCTCTTAATTTTTGTTTGGTTTCAACTAATACACTTACATCATTTTTTACAAATCTTAGATCAAGATCCTTATAAGCTCTTTTAGATCCTTCTCTTATGTAAAATGTATAATCTTTTCCATGTTCTTTTAAACTTTTTGCATAACTAAATTCGTCTGTTTCAATATTTCCTACAAAATATTTTTTACCTATAACATCTATTATTTCATTTCTTTTCATTTTTTTTACCTCCATCTACAAATTCAACAATATCCCCAATGTCACAATTTAAATATTCACATATTTTTCTCAAAACTTCTAAACTAACATCTTTATTTTTAAAAAT
>JAZULI010000060.1:0-3750 GCA_045603025.1 Bacilli bacterium | reverse complement strand
ATATGTACAAAAACATCATCAATTAATAAAACTTTAGGATTATGTAATAAAGCTAGACAGAAATTTAATAATTGTTTTTCATTATTACTTAATTCATTTATTTTTTTATCTTTAATATCCAATGAAAATAACTTTAAAATTCTTTTAATTTGTCGTTCAATATAAATATTAGAATATCCCAAATTTTTAAGAGGATATCTTAGCTCATCTATAACTTTTTCAAAAAGAAATGAATTTTTTTGTACTGGAAAAACAATCCCCAATTGTCTAATATAGCGATTAACATTTTGTCGATTAAGGTCTAAGCCCAAACATGTTACCACTGATATTGTCGGAATTATTCCACACATAACTTTTAATAATGTTGTCTTTCCACTATTATTAGAACCAATTATTGAAATAAACTTATTTTCCTTAAGTGTAAAATTAAAATCTCTAAATACACCATAATTTAAATTATTAATACCAAAAACTTCTTTCATAGATATCTCCATACTTATATTATATAAAATATTATTAAAAAAAAATAGATTTTTCTATTTTTCTTTTGTTAAATAATCTTTAATTGTATCTTTTTCAGTATAAGATTTAACAATTTTACCATCTTTAATATGTAATAATGACTGAGATGCGAATTTAATCTTAGTACTATCATTAACAAAGTTATTCTTATCACCAATACAATTTTTATTAAAACCAGATTCTAAATCTAAATAATAAAGTGGTATTTCTCCTTTATAACTTTCAATTAAAGCACTATAAATTGCATCATCTTCATTAGTAAGGTTAAATGCAAGTACTAAATATTCTTCATTATTTTTATCAAACATTGTTCCACACATTAATAAATTATTATCTAAAACCGCTCCATTATTATCTCTTTTATAATTATTATTCCATGAACCATTAAATAAATTCATTAACAAAAAAGCAAGAGCAATAAAAACAATAACCCCTACACTAATATAGATTATTTTTTTAATATCATTTTTATCATTAAAATCAATTAATTTTACTTTTTGAGCCTCTTTTAATCTCTTTTGTTCTTTTAACATTTCTTTTTTCTTCATAAACATCTCCATAAAAATTGTATCATAGTGATTTAAAAAAAGAAAGATAGTTGTCGTTAATCCAATAGGTATATTATCAAAACAACTTACCTTTTTCTTTAATTAGTCTTATACTATATGATATTTTAGAAGATGAAAAAGACATTAAATTAGCAATCTCATCATCATTATATCCTTCCAATTTTAAATCTAAAATACATGATAAATCAAAATTTAAGCTGTATTTCAATTGTTTATATCTTATTTCCCCATCATTGATAAATGGTTCAGATAAAGTATTAGAATCAGGAAAAATTTCTGCGTAAGTTAACTTAGTATTAGGAAAATAATTATCATATGAAATACTTTCGTTTAAAACTTTCTTTTTATTAGTACTATTTGTCTTAATGATGTTAATATATGTATTTTCTAATGCTTTTAAGAAATATGTATAAAATAAATTATCATTATTTATACCATTATATCCTTTAATAGTATGATATAACGTTAAATAACCAACTTGAATCAAATCTTCTACTTCATACCCCATTTTTTTAACAATACCTTTATATTTCGTGGCTATTTTATTAATTAATGGACTATATTTTTCTAACATTATTCCATATTCATTATCACTACTATCACATATTAAATAAAGCATTTCATAATCATTTAAATCCCGATACATTATATTTACCTTTTTATTACCTCATATATCATAATACCAGCGGCTACTGAGGCATTTAAACTATTTACCTTTCCATGCATTGGGATACTTGCAATAAAGTCACATGACTCTTTAACAATTCTAGTCATTCCAAATCCTTCACTACCAATAATTAAAGCGGTTTTCTTAGGATATTTAATTTCCGTATATAATGTTCCATCCATATCAGTTCCTACAATCCAAAAACCTTCTTTTTTTAGTTTTTTAATTGTATTATTTAAATTAGTAACTGAAGCTATTTTAACATTATATAAAGCACCTACGGAAGTTTTCATAACTGTTTCATTAACTGAAACACTCCGATTTATTGGTAAAATTATTCCATCAGCACCACTTGCTTCAACGGTTCGAATAATCGCTCCTAAATTATGTGGATCTTCTATATGATCAAGAATTACAATAAAGCATTCTTCTTTATCTTTAATCATATCATCAAGTTCACAATATGCAAAATCCCTTACATCTAATATTATACCTTGATGATTATTCTTAACAAGATGGTCCAATTCCAACTTTTTAAGATATTTTATTTCAATATTTCTTTTTTTTAGTAATGACAAAATATCATTTTCATTAAAATTATCTTGACAATATGCTTTTCTAACACTACCTATTTCACTAAAATTTCGTAAAACTTCTTTAACATTGTTTCTTCCTGATACTAACATATATACCTCACAAAAAATAATTAATAAAGGATTTTATTAATTATTTCATCTATTCTTTCTATATCATTTTTAATTTTTAAATAACCTATTAAAGCTTCAAATGCCGTAGCATGTTTATAAGTAATAATATCACAACTCTTAGGATGAGAACCAGTTTTATGATTTCTTGCTCTTTTTATTACACTTAATTCTTCTTCATTAAAAAAATCAATATCAATTAATTTTTTTAAAAATTCAGCCTGTCCTTTTGCACTTACATATTTAACTGATTCCTTTTGCAAATCATTTACATTATTTATTCCTAAACCAATTAAATACTCTCTAATATAATCTTCATAAATAGTATCACCTAAATAGGCTAATACTAAAACATTAATTTGTTCAACCTTCATTTTAATCCCTATTTCTTGCAATTAAAATTAACCGGAATATTTCAAATAAGGCAGATAAAACACCGGCAACATAAGTTAGAGCAGCCGAAGTTAACATCTTTTTAGCACCATTATGTTCATCTTTAGAAACCAATCCTTCTCTTTCAATAATAGATAAGGCTCTTTTTGATGCATCAAATTCAACTGGAAGAGTTATTAATTGAAAAGCTAAAATAACAAATTCAAAAACTACTCCCAACCAAATTAAATCAGTTAAACCAAAAAGAATTCCTAATAAAATTGCAAAATAACCTAATTTTGATGATAAATTAACAATTGGAACTATTTTAGCACGTAATCTTAAAAAACTATAATTTTCTTTATCTTGAATAGCATGACCACATTCATGAGAAGCAACAGCTATCGAAGCAATTGTTTTTCCATGAAAAATATCACTTGATAATTTAACAACTTTTTTTGTTGGATCATAATGATCTGATAAATTACCACTTGTTTCTAAAACTAAAACATCTTTTAAACCATTTTTATCAAGAATATTTCTTGCAACATCAAAACCTGTTAATCCTTTTTGATTTTCAACTTTTTTATACTTTGAATACATAAAATTAACAAAAAGCGAAGCCCCAGTTGTTATTAATATTCCTGCAATAATTAAAATCATTGAAATACTATCACCATAATAATACATAATTATCCCCTCTTTCATTATAATCTTACAATATAAAATTTAAATAATCAATGAAATCTATGTGAAAAAATCTTTAATTATTTAATATATTCATATATTGTTCCTTCACGTGTATCAATTAATTTTATTCCTCTTAATAATAATTCATCTCTAATATTATCAGCAGATTGAAAATCTTTATTCTTTTTAAATTCATTACGTTTATTAATCAAATTAATAATTTCTT
>JAZULI010000059.1:0-3086 GCA_045603025.1 Bacilli bacterium | reverse complement strand
AGAATACTCTGACCCATATAAGATGACTATAAACTGGCTAAAAAAATATGATATTGAATATGATAAATTGATTTTAACAAATGCATATAATCATCAAGAGAAAGCAGATATATGTTTAGAAAACAATATTAATATAATGATAGATGATTCTACTAAGGTTTGTGATAAATGTACTAATAGTAATATTAAATCATTATTGTTTAACACAGACTATAATAAAAATGAAACAAGATTTGAAAGAGTAAATAGTTGGGAAGAAATTTATAATTATATTAATAACAAAAAAATAAATGTAATACTAGATACAGATACTTATAATGAATGCGATGACCAATTTGCATTATCATATTTAATTAAGAATAAAAATTTGTTTAATATCGAAGCAATCACTATAGCACCATATTCACATGCTACAAGAAACGTATCGGTTATTGAAGGACAAGAATTAAGTTATAATGAAGTTATAAAAATAAGTAAATGGTTAAATTTTGATACTAAAGATAAAGTATTCAAAGGTTCAATGGATTATTTACAAAATGGATATTATGAAAATAATCCTGCAGTAGATAAAATAATTGAAATAACACGTAAAAATGAAAAAACATATATTCTTGCAATTGGAGCAATTACTAATATTGCTTTAGCAATAGAAAAAGAGCCTAGTATAATAAATAAAATCGAAGTTATTTGGTTGGGTGGAAATGAACTAGGATATGCCAATAATATGGAATATAATTTTAGACAAGATATTAAAGCAGTTAAAGTAGTATTTGATTCAAAAGTTAAATTAACAATATTACCTTGTAAGAATGTTATTTCAAAATTAAAAATAGATATAAACACATTAAAGGAAAAACTTGGTAATAAATCAGAATTATGCAATTATTTAATAGATAGATTTTATAATGATGGATATCACGGAATCCAAGAGGAAAGAGTAATATGGGATATATCAGTTATTGCTTATATGATAAATAAAGAATGGTTTGAAGTAAAAGAAATTAGTTGTCCTGTTATTAATGAAGATAGTTCATATAGTCTTACTGATAATAGTTACAAAATAAAAATCGTAACTGATATAAATAGAGAAGAAATATATAATGATTTGTTCAGAAAGTTAGGTGATATAGATGAAATTAACGAGTAAAGAAGCATTAAAATTAATAGAAAAAGAACAAGGTAAAAAACAAGGTAATGAAAGATGGATAAATCATTCAATCTGTGTAGGAAACGCAGCAAGTGTAATTGCAAAGGCATTAAATTTAGATGAAGATTTTGCTAAAACATTAGGATACATACATGATATTGGGAAAAAATTTGAATATAAAGAGGATGGTGTGTTTCCTCATGCAATAAAAGGATATGAATATATAAAATCATTAGGATATGACGAAGTATATGCAGGAATTTGTATTAAACATTCATTTTTAAATAATGACATAGATTGTATATCAAATGATAGAGATGAAACTGACAAACAAAATGCTAATTATGAATTTGTAAAAGAATATATAAAAAAAGAATATTCAGTATATGAAAAAATTATTAATCTTTGCGACTTAATGTGTAGCACTAAAGTATTAACTGTTGATAAAAGAATGATGGATTTGTTGCTAAGACATGGTGTGTTTGCTAAAACTCATTATCATATAGAAGAAACAATGAAACTAAAACAATATTTTGATGATTTATTAGGTTATAACTTATACGATTTATTTCCAGAAATAAAAAATAATTTATAATTAAAATTAATTTAAATGTTAACATATTTATGTTAGCATTTATTTTTTGTTAAAAATTTGAAGGGAGAGGATATAAATGAAAAATTTAAATGTAACAAAAAGAGGAAATGTATATCAATATAGATTTGAAATAGAAAAAGTAAATGATAAAAGAAAGTTTATAACAAAATCTGGATTTAAAACTAAAAACGAGGCATATATTGAAGGCCAAAAGACTATGAATTTATACCTTAATGGAGATTTATTAACAGAATCGCATATGACTTATTCTGATTATTTAGATTATTGGATGAGAGAATACTTTGAAATAAATTATAAGTATTCAACTGCCAAAAGATATAAAGAATCATTTAGTCAGTTAAAAAAGGAATTAGGTAATTTTAGGCTATCTGCATTAACACCATATATTCTTAATCAAGCATTATTAAGGTTATACCAAACTTCAAGCACAAAAGAAGCATTAAGAAATTACCAAAAGGTTATTAAAAGTTCATTAAGAGATGCAACGTATTACTTTGGATTTATTAAATATGATCCTGCAGCAGATTTACAAATACCTAGGGTACTATCATTTGAATTAAAAAAAACGATGTAGGACACATCTATACTAAAGAAGAAATTGAAATAATTCTAAACAAATTTAAGAATAACAAAGTTTTTATATGTGCATTTTTTACTGCTTGTTATACTGGTATGAGAACGGGAGAAGTATTTGCTTTAACTTGGAATGATATTGATTTAGATAATAGAATTATTAAAATTAATAAGACTGTTTATGCAAAAGATAAAGAAGAAAATGGTAGATGGTATTTAGGCACAACTAAAACAACAGGTAGCAGTAGAGAAGTTTATATTTGTGATACTTTACATTCTATATTATCAGATTATCAGAAACTGCAAAGTAAATATAAAAAAGAATATGGTAAAAAGTATAAGCAATATATCTTAAAAGAAGTAAAAAATAAATATGGTAAGTTAGTAGAATATAAGATAATAGAAAGTCATTCTAGAAATAGCAAAATTCAAATGGTTTTTACTAGAAAAGACGGAACATATTCAGGAACCGATATTATAAGATATCCTTTTAAAATAATTCATCATGAGTTAGGAATAAATTGTAGATTTTATGATTTAAGAGGAAGTTTTGCAACTATTAGTTTAAGAAATGGATGTGAAATAAAAGATATTGCCGAGGTATTAGGACATAAAAGAATTGAAACAACAGAGAAATATTATATTTCTAGTACAAAAAAGGATAAAGAAAATGTATATCAACAATTTGAATTAAATGTTAAGCCAGCAAATACTAATTTTAAATAATTAAATGGTATAATATTAAAAAAG
>JAZULI010000058.1:0-4821 GCA_045603025.1 Bacilli bacterium | reverse complement strand
CCTTATGGATTGCATGTGAATTATTAGAGTATTATATTAAGCCAATAATTATTTATATAAGTAATAATAATTATGATGCAGCGGTTGTGTTATATCAAAATATGACTAATTTATTAAAGGAAAATTATAGTCTAGTTGAATATAATAATGATATTAAAGATTATGATCAATCTATGGGTGGTCATGGTCATGTTTATAAGAAAGTTAACTGTTAAAGTTAGCTTTTTTTTCTTTTTATTTGACACTTTAAACTCGATAAAAAAGATTAGAAATGATATAATTATTTAGTAAAAGAAGATAAAATTAAGGTTTTTAAGTTTATTGGTTGACAAAAAAATAACCTTTAAGTAAAATTATATATGCAAACTAGAAGGAAGTAGGGATATAAATGGCGTTAAAATATGATGAGGGTTCAATTAAAATTCTTGAAGGGTTAGAAGCCGTTAGAAAAAGACCAGGAATGTATATTGGATCAACTGATAAAAGAGGTTTACATCATTTAGTATGGGAAATTGTTGATAATTCTATTGATGAAGTAATTAATGGTTATGGTGATCGGATTGTTATAACTATTCATAAAGATAAAAGTATTGAAATTGAAGATTTTGGAAGAGGTTTACCTGTTGGAATGCATGAAAGTGGGAAATCAACTCCAGAAGTAATTTATACGGTATTACATGCTGGTGGTAAATTTGAAGAAAGTGGTTATAAAGTATCTGGTGGACTTCATGGTGTAGGGGCATCGGTTGTTAATGCTTTATCTAAATTTGTTGAAGTTACGATTAAAAGAGATAAAGGGGAATATTTTATTCGTTTTCATAATGGTGGGGTTGTTGACACACCGCTTACTAAAATAGGTACAACTAATAAAACAGGAACTAAAGTTCGCTTTTTACCTGATGACAAAATATTTAGTAGTATTAATTTTTCATATACAACAATCTGTGAAAGAATGCAAGAATCCGCTTTTCTTTTAAAGGGATTAACCATTGATGTTTATGATTTAGAACAAGGAAGAGAAAGTTATTTTTGTTATAAAGATGGAATTAAAGAATTTGTTGGTTTCTTAGATGAAGATAAGGGAAAACTTCATGATGTTGTTGGTTTTCATGGTGAAAAAGAAGGTATGATGATTGATATTGCTTTCCAATACACTGATACATATAATGAAACAATTCAATCATTTGTTAATAATGTTAAAACTAGTGATGGTGGTAGTCATGAAGTTGGTTTTAAAACAGCTTTAACTCGTGTTTTTAATGAATATGCAAGAAGTAATAATTATTTAAAAGCTAAAGATAAAAATTTAGAAGGTAGTGATACAAGAGAAGGTTTAACAGCAATCATTAGTTTACAAATACCGGAAGTATTATTACAATTTGAGGGGCAAACAAAAGGTAAATTAGGAACTCCGCAAGCAAGAACAGCTGTGGAATCTTTAGTTAGTGAAAAATTACAATTTTTCTTAGAAGAAAATAAAGCAATCGCAACTTTAATCATGGATAAAATTGTTAAAAGTAAATTAGTTCGTGAAGCTGCTCGTAAGGCAAGAGATGAAGCGCGTCAAGGAAAAAGTAAAGATAAAAAAGAACGTAATTTAAGTGGTAAATTAGCGCCAGCCGGAACAAAAAACCCTAAACGTAATGAATTATATTTAGTTGAGGGTGATTCAGCTGGTGGTAGTGCTAAATCTGGCCGTGACCGAACATTTCAAGCAATTCTCCCACTTCGTGGTAAAGTATTAAATACCGAAAAAACCAAGATGGAAGATATATTTAAAAATGAAGAAATAAATACTATGATTTATACCATTGGCGCTGGTTGTGGTAGTGATTTTGATGTTTCTGAATCTAATTATGATAAAGTAATTATTATGACCGATGCCGATGATGATGGAGCGCATATTCAAATTCTTTTATTAACTTTCTTTTATCGATATATGAGACCGTTAATTGAAGAAGGTAAATTATTTATAGCGCTACCTCCTTTATATAAAATTGATTTTGGTAAAGAAACATTTTATGCTTGGGATGATGAAGAACGATTAAGTATTATTAAAAACAATAAGAAAAAAGCAAGTAGTGTTCAACGTTATAAAGGATTAGGTGAAATGAATGCAACGCAACTTTGGGAAACAACAATGAATCCTGAAACACGTAGTTTAATTAAGGTTAATATTAATGATGCTTTGCTTGCAGAACGTCGTGTTTCTGTCTTAATGGGCGATAAAGTTGAACCTAGAAAAGAATGGATTGAAGAAAATGTTGAGTTTTCTTTGGAAGATAATTATGAAATTGGAGGGAATAACTAATGAGTGAAATATTACAAAAGATTTATGATTATTCCCTTGAAGATATAATGGGTGAGCGATTTGGAAGATATGCCAAAGCGATTATTCAAGACCGAGCTATTCCTGATGTTCGTGATGGATTAAAACCGGTTCAACGACGTATTTTATATGGAATGTATCATGAAAAAAATACCTATGACAAACCAACTAGAAAAAGTGCGAAGACTGTTGGTAGTATTATGGGTAATTACCATCCTCATGGAGATTCATCAATTTATGATGCAATGGTTAGAATGAGTCAATGGTGGAAACAAAATACCCCATATGTTGAAATGCAAGGTAATAATGGTTCAATGGATGGTGATTCGGCAGCGGCTATGCGTTATACGGAGGCGCGTCTTTCTAAAATTAGTAATGAACTGTTAAAAGATATTGATAAAAATACGGTAACATGGGCGCCAAACTTTGATGATACTGAGTTAGAACCAACGGTTTTACCGGCTAAGTTTCCTAATCTTTTAGTAAATGGTGCAAGTGGAATATCAGCCGGATACGCCACTAATATTCCTCCTCATAATTTAGGGGAAGTAATTGAAGCAACCATTAAACGAATTGATAGTCCTAATTGTCATATTGACACAATTTTAGATATTATCAAAGGACCAGATTTCCCAACTGGTGGTATTGTTGAAGGAAAAGATGGAATTCGTGAAGCCTTAACAACTGGACGTGGAAGAGTAATTGTCAGAAGTAAAGTAGAAATCGCCAAAGAAAAAGGAAAAGAACAAATTATTGTTAAAGAAATTCCATTTGATGTTAATAAAGCGATGCTTGTTAAACGGATTAGTGATTTAGTAATTGATAAGAAAATAGAAGGAATCTCTGAAGTTCGTGATGAATCTGATAGAATTGATCCTGTTCGAATTGTTATTGATTTAAAAAAAGATGCTAAGGCAGATATAATTTTAAATTATTTATATAAAAATAGTGAATTACAAATATCATATAATTATAATATGGTAGCGATAGTTAATCGAGCTCCAATGACATTAGGCGTAATTGGTGTACTTGATGCTTATATCGCTCATCAAAAAGAAGTTATTACTAAAAGAACCGAATTTGATTTAAAATTTGCACAAAATAGAATGCATATCGTTGAAGGCTTAATTAAGGCAATTTCTATTTTAGATGAAGTTATTGAAACAATTCGTAAAAGTAAAAACAAGGTTGATGCTAAAGTTAATTTATGTAATAAATATGATTTTACTGAAACCCAATCTGAATATATTGTAATGTTACAATTATATCGTTTAACTAATTCCGATATTGAAGAATTGAATAAAGAATTTGAAAATTTAAAATTAGTAATTGCAGGTCTTGAAGCCATTCTTTCTGATCCTGAAAAATTAAAAGGAGTTATGAAAGCAGAACTTCGTAAAATTCGTGATGAGTATGCGACACCTCGTAAATCTATTATTAAAGATGAAATTATGGATATTTCCATTAATGAAGAAGAAATGATTCCAAAAGAAGATGTTATTGTTTTAGTAACTCGCGATGGTTATATTAAACGTACTAGTAAACGTAGTTATAAAGAAGATGAACAACCACTTTTAAAAGAACGTGATTATATTATTGGTTTATATGAAATTAATACGAAAGATGTTATTCTTTTATTTACTAATTTAGGTAATTTCTTATATATTCCTGTTTATACAATTCCAACAGCTTCTTGGAAAGAACTAGGTAAACATGTAAGCAATATTATTAAACTTGAAAGTAATGAAGAAATTATTGGCTCTTTAAAAGTAACCGATTTTAACGAAGATTTAGATATTACAATCGCTACTAAGAATGCCATGATTAAACGAACTAAGTTAATTGATTTTAAATTACTTCGTTATAATAAACCAGTTAGTTGTATTAAATTAAAAGATGATGATGAAGTTGTTAGTGTTTTTGCATCACGTTATAATAATGTCTTTGTATCATCAAGTGATGGTTATGGATTATGGTTTGATATTAATGAAATTCCAATTGTTGGTCTTAAAACAAGTGGGGTTAAATCAATTAATTTAAAAGATGATAAAGTAGTTAGTGTTAATAATTTTAATGAAATTGATTATATTACCGTTATTACCAATAAAGGTACTGGTAAAAGGGTTAAAATTAGTGAATTTGATAAGAGTACTAGAGCTCGTCGTGGTTTAATGATTGTAAGAGAAGTTAAAGCTAATCCATATAAAGTTGTTAAAACTTTTGCTCTTGATTCTAAAGAATATATTGGCCTAAAAGGTGTAGATATTCAAACAATTAAATTAACTGAATTATCAATCATGGACAGATATTCAACCGGAAATAATATTGTAAAAGATAAAATTAAAGATGCTTATCAAATTATTAGTTTATCTAAAAAAGATGATGAAATTAAAAAAGATATAAAAGAAACAACCTCGAAAAATCGTCCTAGTTTAAAAGAAATAGATGAACGATTAATGACAATTGATGATTTTATTTAAATTTAAATAGTT
>JAZULI010000057.1:0-1550 GCA_045603025.1 Bacilli bacterium | reverse complement strand
AAAGTAAACTAAAAGAGATTGGTATGGTTAATTTAATGGCCATCTCTGAATATGAAGAAGTTAATGAAAGATATACTTTCCTTAGTAATCAACGTAATGATTTATTGAAGGCTAAAGATACCTTATATTCTATTATTGAAGAAATGGATGAAATAATGAAGGAAGATTTTAAAAAGACTTTCTTAGAATTAGAGGTTGAATTTAAGAAAGTTTTCCAAGAATTATTTAAAGGTGGTCATGCTACTTTAAAATTAACCGATCCAACTAATCTTTTAGAAACAGGTGTTGATATTGAAGCTTGTCCTCCAGGGAAAAGTTTAAAATCAATAAATTTATTATCTGGTGGCGAAAAAACTTTAACGGCGATTAGTTTATTATTTGCGATTTTAAATATTCGTAAAGTACCATTTTGTATTTTAGATGAAGTAGAGGCACCTCTTGATGAAGCAAATGTTGATGTTTTTGGTAAATATTTAGATAATTATAAAAATAAAACCCAATTTTTACTAATAACTCATAAAAAAAGAACAATGGAATATGCTAAAACATTATATGGAATTACTATGCAAGAATCTGGTGTTTCCAAACTTGTTAGTGTAAGATTAGAAGATAATTAGTATATATCTTGTAAATGGTTTTTAATATGTTATAATGATAATGTGATTAAGAAAGTAGGTGAAGTATGAAAAAATTAATGTTTTTAGTTTTAGCTTTTATGTTAATGCTAACTGTTGGTTGTGGTAGTGTATCTAATGTTGAAGGTGAACTTAGTGATTTAATGACAAAAGTTTATGAAGGTATTAAAGATGAAGAAAAACCAATGATGCTTATGAATGTAGAGATTAATGAAGAAAATGTTGAGTATTATTTAGGTAGTGCCGAAATTGAATTTGAAAGTGCAATTGCAAGTGAATCAGGTGTTGGTTCTATCGCTCATTCAGTTGTTTTAGTAAGAGCTAAAGATGGTCAAGATGTTGAAAAACTAAAATCAGATATTAAAGCAAGCGTTAATCCTGCAAAATGGATTTGTGTTTCTGTTGAAGAGAATAATGTTATTGTTGATAATATTGGTGATTTAGTTATTCTAATTATGGATAATAGTTATCCAGAAACTTTACATGAAAACTTTAAAAATTTAAAATAAGTCTTTGAATTTCAAAGATTTATTTTCTATATGGGAGAAATTATGTTATTTTCAAGTATATCGTTTATTTATTATTTTTTACCTTTGGTATTAATTATTTATTTTATAGTACCTAATCGTTTTAAGAATATTGTTTTATTACTTTTTAGTTTATTTTTCTATTTTTATGGAGAAGGTATTTATATAATATTTTTAATACTTTCATGTATTGTTAATTATGTTATTGGTTTATTAATTGAAAAATATGATGATTTTAAAAGAAAGTTATACTTAATTATTGGACTTGTTTTTGATATTGGATTATTAATATATTTTAAATATACTAACTTTTTTGTGGATAATATTAATAATTTATTAAATACGAATATTTTTATTAAAAAAATTATTATGCCTTTAGGAATTAGTT
>JAZULI010000056.1:0-2901 GCA_045603025.1 Bacilli bacterium | reverse complement strand
AAAAAAATATATATTTGTGGTAATGGTGCCTCAGGCAAAACTACATTAAGTAAAACTTTATGTGAGAAAGCAAAAAAATATGGTTATGTTAATATGATATCAACTGATGATTTTATTGTGGACACTGAATTAAGAAACAATGCAAATGCTAGTTGGAATGATAATGGAAATATTAGAGTTGGAAGATATACATCTTGTTTCAAAAACTCATACTTTCTTAAAAACATAGAGGAAATTTTTTATAATTTAGATAATGGTAACGATTATTACTATTTACCTAAAAAAGAAGATGTGAGATTATTAAAAACAAATAACTTTATCACAATTGTAGAGGGTATAGGAACTGCATTTTTAGATATGAAAGAAGAAAACACTTTGAGATTATTTATACAATGTAGTAATGATGTTGAACTTGAAAGAAGAAAATCAAGAAAAGGAAATAGTTTAGAACAAACTGATGTGCAAATAAACAAGCTTTTTGAAGAAAGAAATAGTCAGTTTGTATCAAATGTTTTACCTCAAATAAATAAGTTTAATGTTGTATTAGAAAGCGATAAAGATTTTAGCTTTAGAATAGTAAAAGGTATTTTATAGAAATAAGGTGATTATATGTATTGTATGATAGAAACTGCCTTTGATAATCTTGATGAGGCTAAACAAGTAATTTCTAAGTTATTAGATGAAAAACTAGTTGTTAGTTGTCAAATGGTTGAAAGTAATAGTAAATGGAATTGGAAAAAAGAACAGGAAGAAAGTAAAGAGTATCTAGTTTTTATGAAAACAAAGAAATCTTTACAAGAAAAAATATTTAATGTGATAAAAGAAATTCATAGTTACGATTGCTTTGAGTTTGCAGTATTTGAGTTAAATAGTTGCAATCAAGACTACTTGAACTGGATTGAAGAAGAAACAATTTAGGGTAAGGTTTAAAGTATGGACAATGATAGATTAAAACATTCTATATCAGTAGCAAGAAAGATGGTTGAAATCGGTAAAACATATAACTTAAATGATAGTGAATTACAAGAATTATTTATACTTGGATTTAATCACGATATAGGTTATGAATTTACTGATAAAGGATTAAATCATAATGTTATTGGTGGCAATATTTTAAAAGAAAATGGTTATAAATTTTGGCAAGAGGTTTATAATCACGGGAATCCAAATACTAACTATTCATCTTTATATTTAAAAATATTAAATATGGCAGATATGCAAATTGATAAATATGGAAATGATGTTGGTTATGAAAAAAGATTAGAAGATATAAAAAATAGATGCGGCGAGAATTCAAAACCTTATCTATGTTCTAAGCAAATTGTAGAAGGTATAATAAATTCGGAAAGTGGGAAGTTATGAAAAACAAGATTTATACACTTGCAATCATAATCTTTTCAATAATATGCGGTATTATTTCAAAAGATTATTTTTTAGGAACTATAATTTTAATATGTGGTTTACTTAACTCTTATTATGCTAGTATTGGTAAAATTTATAATTATATATTTGGTGCATTATATTGCTTGTTAAGTGGTTATGTATGTTATTTAAATGGATTATATGGAATAGCCATATTGTCGCTTGTTATATATTTTCCATCTCAAATACAAGGTTATTTAAGTTGGAAGAAAAATACAAATAATAACGAAGTTCAAGTTAGAGGATTTAATACAAAAAATTCTATTATAATAACAACATCTTGTATTGTTGGCAGTATTATATTAGGATTTCTATTAAGTAAGATACCAGGACAACAATTAGCTTTTTTAGATACAAGTAGTAATATAATAAACTTATGTGGAATTATACATATGAATTTAAGATTTAAAGAGTGTTGGGCTGTATGGTTATTCAATAACTCAATAGACTTGTCTATTTGGATTATAAACTTTGTTAAAGGTAGTCCTAATTCAACTATGATGTTATTAGTTTCTGTTGGCTATCTACTTATAAATGTATATGGTCTTATTAAATGGATTAAGATGGCTAAAAATAAGGAGGTTTAGTATATGAGAAATATAGAAGAAATTGCATGGGATTTATGTTGTTTATATTATGAGAATAAACCACCAATCAATAGTAGTGGCGAATTAGAATATTATTTAGCCGGTTCGTTAGCAACATTGCCTATGTTATGTGCAGAAAGAATACAAGATTTAGTAATAGATGAAAATGGTGTTGTAATTGGTGCAAATGAACCAATGGAAATAGATGACTCAGTTAGAACAATTTTTCAAAGTTATAGAAGAAAAATAAATGATGCAGATTATGTTTCTGTTAAATCAGAACCAAATAAAATAGGTTTGGTAGATAAAATAAATACTGAAATCACTGATATGAGTGAATTATCTGATTTAGGAACCAATGTAATACATATTAGTGACCCTAGAGAACAAAGTTGTAGTTATAACGTTTCAGTAATTTATTATGAGGGTAAGAAGATAGTTATACCATCTCCTATAGATATTATTTCATTTAAATTATCTCAATGTGTTGGAAGAAAGAAAGCAATTCAAAAAAGACAACTTATGGAACAATCTGAAAAGAATGAAAGAATTATGAACAAACATAATGAAGCATATCTTAAACAAATAAGAGATTTTATTCCTTTAGCAATTGGTGTAAGTAAATTGTATTCTTCAGAGAATATAATTACACGTATGAAAGAAATAATGGAAAGTGAAAATAACTTTGACCATCAAATTATTGAAGAAATTAAGACTGATTTATCTCAGTATCCGGAAATAACTGAATTATTTGATGGACTTAATAAATCAAAAACAATTTAGGTGGTATGTTATGAAATTATTAAAAGATTGGACTAAATTTGAAAAAATATTGTTATTTTCAAGTGTTATATTAGTTGGATTAGTTGGAATTATATTTAAGGCAGAAATG
>JAZULI010000055.1:0-1909 GCA_045603025.1 Bacilli bacterium | reverse complement strand
CTGAATATTTTTTAATGCACGTAGTTCATCCTCTTTATTTTTCTGTTCTAACATTTCTTGTTGCTTTTTAATTTTTTCTAGTTCCTCATTTTGTTTTTTTTCATCTTCTATCTTTTTTCTAGTTTCCTTAATAGACTTGTTTTTTACTTTTTCTTCTTCCATTAATTTATCAATTTCTGACATACTTTTTAAACTAAATTCTTCTCTTGATAAAATACCTGTTATACCACTACATATATCTATTTTGCATACATTAGCAAAATTGCTCTTATAATATTCCGTAATTTCAATTATTTGATTTTCATAAACTAAATATACCTTATCGTTCTTTTTATCAAATATAAAATTGTCATTATATGAAATATCACCAATATCACCTAAACAATCATATTCATTAGACACCCTATCATATAAAATAAGATTATTTTCATCAACACATAAAGTATACCTAAAACCAAACCTTTTTACAGGGTTATACTTAACTTTGTATGTATCATGCGAATTACTACATATATAACCGAACAATGTTTTTTTCACATCATATGTTCCCATATCAATATCTTTATTAAAAATACTTTTTCCAATCAGCAAAAAATTAGAAATACTTTTTACATCACGTTTAAATTTTGATTTATACAACACTTTTCCATCTGTATCAATTAAATAATAATCATTTCCTTTTTGACACCAAGCATATCCATCATAAAAATTTTCAACAGCATCATACCAAACATCACTTATTAAATTACCACTTGTATTTATATAATTCCATTTTCCATTATTTTTTACCATAGCAAATCCATTGTCAAAAGACCTTATGCTATCATACCAAATATTGCCTATTAATTGTCCATTAGAGTTTAAAAAATTATACTTATTATTAGTCATAACAGATGCAAAATTATTTTTGAATTCACCAACACTATCATACCAAATATCACTAGTTAATTCTTTATGAGAATTCATAAAATTAAATAATCCATTTTTACGAATTCTAGTTAAATTTTCATTAACTTCAAGTACATCTTCATACCAAACATCACTTATTAAATTACCACTAGTATTTATATAATTCCATTTTGCTTCTTGTTTAACCCATGCAAAACCATTATGAAAATCCATAACTCTATCATACCAGACATCACTTACTAATTCTTCTCTAATATTAATAAAATTCCATTTGTTATTTTTACTTATACTTACAAATCCCTCGTGAAAATCACCATGACTATCACAACTATATCTTATACGATTATTATCACCTAAATAATAACATAAATCATACATTTTTAAAGAACCATAAATAATTTCATTAAAATCAGATATTTCATCTTTCCAAACATCACTTATTAATTCTCCACGAGTATTTATATAATTCCACTTTTCATCTTTTTTTACTTTGGAAAATCCATTGTGAAAAAACAATTCATTTTCATACCATACATCACTTATTAATTCTCCACGGGTATTTATAAAATTATATTTTCCATTCTCTTCAACAATTGAAAATCCTTTATTAAAAGCATAAACATTGTCATACCATATATCACTTATCAAATTACCATTAACATTTATAAAATTATACTTTCTGTCTTTTTCGACACAAACAAATCCCTCTATAAACGCATAATCTTTATCGCCTAAGTATTCACTTACCATTTTTTCTTCAACATCAACATAGTCATATTTACCGTTCCTTCCAACTCCTGAAACAGAAATACCAATCTTTTTTTCAAATTTAAAAATTAAATCCAATTTATTTTTTAAATACTCTTGATATAATGCATCTATTTTTTCTTTCATAATTATTACCCGCTTTCTACATAATCATATAATCAAAAAATAATAAGTTTATTTTATTACTAATGAATCGTTCATCAATTCCATACATTAATGCTTCAGTTTTATA
>JAZULI010000054.1:0-2839 GCA_045603025.1 Bacilli bacterium | reverse complement strand
TTATTATAATTTTATAATTTTTAACAAATATTTTGTTATAAAAATTAATTAAATTATTATCATTATATCGAAAGTCTTTATAAATAAGAAATATACAATAAAACCATATAATTATTATAGGATATACTAAATAGTTATAATACAAAGCCTTGGAAAATTCTAAATTAAACAAACTAATAAAAGCCCTTGTTAAACCACAACCAGGACATGGTATATGAAATATTTTTTTTAAAAGACAACCAATATTAATAAATTTTAAAATGATAATACTAAAAATAGTTCCCATAAGGAAACCATATATTAGTATTTTATTATTTTTAGTCAACTAACGGATTACCATTTGCATCAACATTAATGCCACCTGTTAAAATCATAATACCTTCAATTAAACCCCAAATACCTGAAGCTACTGAAAATATTCCACATGATAATATCGTGATTAATAATTGAGCTATTGCTTTTCCTGTATATCCTAAATAAAAATTATGAACACCAAAAACACCTAAAAGTATTCCTAAAATTCCTGCAGCAATTTTACTTTTATTTTGATTATTATTTAAATTTACATTTTGACTATTATTATTTGTATTATTTGCATTGCTTGCATTATTTTTTATTTCTGTAACTCCTGCACCACAATTAGCACAAAAATTAGCTTTTGCTCTTAATTCTTTTCCACAATATGGACAAAATTTCATAATTACCTCCAATAAATATATTTTATCATAAAATAATTAAATATAATATACTTTTTAATTTTTAATTATTTCATTTTTAATGCTAGTTCTAAGACTAAATATATTATTTTTTCTTTTTCCGATAACCGATCATCATTATCCAAACTTCTTTTATCCCAATTTGAAGAATCTAAATTATCTGCTGCATAAAAGAATTGAAATAATTCCTTATTTCTAAATTTTGCTACTGCATTCATAGCCGAACATTCCATATCTACACAAATACAACCTTGTTCTTTTCTTTTTAGTACTTTTGCACGAGTTTCACGATAAGGTGCATCAGTTGTCCAAACCTTTCCTTGTACATAAGAAACATTGTTAGATGATAATATATCAATAAATTCTGATACATATTTATCATTAACCGTTATTTCTTCACTAGATTTCATATAGTGATAACTTGTTCCTTCATCTCTAATAGCAGAAGATGGAATAATAATCGCTAAATCTTCAATATTTCTATCTAACACACCGCAGGTACCAAACATTATTAATTTTTCAAGTCCCATTGCTAAAACTTCTTCATATGCAACGGTACAAGCTGATGCCCCAACATAAGACATAAAAAGCGCTATTTCTATATCTTTATAGACTATTTTATAAATAGGAATCCTTCCATTAGCATTACTAATTTCGGCAATCTTTTCACCATTAAATATTTCTACATATCTATCCATTAATGTTTTGGAAAAACAAGTTATTCCTATTTTAGGAAAATTAGGAATTACATTTTCAACTTCATAAGGATCAAATGTAGACGTCTTACATTCATCAAATTCTTCTAAAATCATTTTTATCACCTCTTGTATAAATTAAATATATCATAAATTATTTTTTTATCTATTCTTTAACCATTCTATCAAAATTTCAAATTCTTCATAATGGTTTTTAAAGAATTTATCTTCTTTCATTAGATTTCTAATTTCTAATTCAGAAAACCATTCAATAGATGCTACTTCTTCCTCTTGTAATTTTAATTTTTCTATATCATCTATATCCATTTTTATATAATAGTCATCCCAAAACACTCGTTCTTTTAGAGATCTTCCCGAAAAATATAATTGTAGTTTATCAGGATTTAAATCTAATCCTATTTCTTCTTTTACTTCCGTTATTATTCCTTCAAGACTATTTTCTCCGGATTTAGGATGTCCACCGGTTGTAGCATATTTCCCATTTTTACTTAAACTTCTTTTTTGAATTAAAAACTTACCTTCTGAATTTTGGATAAATACTAAAACTACTATTATATATCTACCTTTTGGAATTTTTTCACCTTTTATTATTGTTTCCCTTGTAAGATTTTTTCTTATATCATATAAATCTCTTTTTTCCATTTTAATTACTCCTTTATTTTCTAAACAAAAGCATAATTTGTTATCAATTATACGAGATTTTTCCTTTTATAACTTATTAATGATAATAAGATAAATATATAAGTAATAAAGAAAGATATTATTATCATTATAGGATTTATTTCAATATTAAGAATAACATTTCTAATATCCGCTAAAGTAAAAGCCGATAAATATTTTAATCCAGAAACACTCTTATCGATACTTGATATAGTATTAAAGATAAAACTAATAAAGACAATCCCTAAACTTAATCCTAAAGTATTTTTGGTTTTATGAGTAAATGTAGAAATAAATAAACATAATGAATATATAACTAATGATGAAAATATAGGTGTTATACTCATTAATAAATATTGTTTTTGATTATAATATTACGGCAAACCGTATCATCTTTGCAAAAATCAATAAGCGAACCATCACAGTTGTAAACGGGACCGTACGAACCTTCGTGAGCAAGGTCCAGTTGTATTTCTTCATTATAAAGATTTTCAGGAATACTTGTGTAGGTTGGTCCATCAAATACGCAGTTTTGTACCACTGCATTTTCAGTACTGTTAATTTCTATCATATGCCACATTGAGCAGTTAACAAAACGGCAATTCTCTATTGTAATATTCTTACAATGAACAGTATTTACAAGAGTGGATTTTTCGGTAAGCTCTTCATTTCCATCAAAAACTCCGCCTGAAATCACGACGTCGTGTGTACCGTTATAACCACTCCATTCAGGCTTTGAATATGATG
>JAZULI010000053.1:0-2221 GCA_045603025.1 Bacilli bacterium | reverse complement strand
AGTTTTATTAATTCTATTTTTTATTAATCTATCATATTTAGTTTTTATATCTTCAACCGTAAAATAAGTATAACTCAAATCTTTTAATGGTATTATTTCTCTTGGTAATTCTCCACTAGAATAGCAAGATAACTTTTTATAGATGACAGTATCTCTAAATATTGGATAACCAATGTTAGGAAATATAATTGTTTTATAATGTAGATTCTTAACTTCATCTGGTGTTAGTAAATCACGAGCAATTAAAGAAATTGATTTATTGCCATTATAATTCATTAAACTAACAGATTGACTAATTGAACTAGCCTCAATAGTTTTCTTACCAAGTCTTTTACTAATAGCCTCTGCAGTATCCATTGTATTTGTTTTAAGATAAGCAAGACCAGAGTTATCAAGTATAATTTGTGCTACTTCTTTACCATATACATTATCTAATTGACTTAAACTTTGTATGAATAAATGATAACGAAGTCCTCTTGATCTAGCCACACTAATTATAGATTCTATACTTGGCTCTATTAGTGGTGGACAATTTGAAAACTCATCACAAATCCAATCAAGTTCTATTGGTACTTTTTTACTATCAGTAGAGTTTGCAAGTTTTACTAATTCTTTATAAAGTAAACCTAATATGATGGTAACTAAAGAATAGTAAATTTTATCTTCATCTGGAATAATACAAAAGATAGCTGATTTTTCTTTACCTAAAATATCAAAATCAAAATCTGATTTACTAGTAACATTAGCAACATTAACATCATCAAATATTGCCATTTTTTCCGAGAAAACACTCGTTATACTTTTATATGTGTTCTCACTAGATGATAATATTGGTATTAAACTATCTTTAGACTTAGATCCATAAGGTTTTTGTTCTATATAAAATTTAAACTTTTTAGAGTTCTTATCTTCCATAGTAGAGTTTTGAAACTTACGAATAGAAGTCATCGTAATTTGTTCTCTTTTAATTTTATTATCTTTGTATTCCTCTAAAAAGAAACCAATTAAACCCTCTAATAAGTTTTTAGCACTATTATTCCAAAAAGGATCTTTGCCTTGTGTTTTATCATAAGTAATCATAGATGCTAGAGATGTAATTAATCTATTAGTTTCTGCATAACTAGATATAGATTTATTTTGATATTCTAGTTTTAAATTATCTTCATTAGTTTCATTAGCCAATTTTTCATATTTAATATATTTTTCATATTCACATATTATAGGCTCTAATATATTTATATGATTAGATAATTCTGGATGCCTAAAATCTATTGTTAAAACTTTATAACCTTTATCATGTAACATTTTAGAAGTAGTCTGGTATATTTCACCTTTAGGATCAGTTACAAAGACACTTCTAGATTTTTTAGCATTTGCTATAAAGGTTACCATATTAATAACACAAGTAACACTTTTACCAGATCCACTTGATCCTAAATAAACATAATGGGGTGTTTCTTTATCAAACCACACATGAGATACATTCTTATCGTAATAAACCGGAAAACCAACTTCATTAATATTAGATATTCTTTCTTTAGTAAAATACTTATTTATTTCTGCTTCAGTAGAAAACCTTGCTGATCCATATTCATTATTATTTTTTACTTTATGTTTAGATATAATAGGCTCTATATACATAAAACCTATAATAAACAAAACAATAAATAGCAATAAAATTAAAAGGGATAAATTCATTAACTATCCCTCATTAATCTATTGCTATAATTCATAGTCCTCCTCTGTTTGTTTATGTAAAACTTCTTTTCGAGCAAGTTCTAATCCATGTTTTAAAGTGGGACTATTAGCAATTTGTTCTCTAGTTAATTCTAAAGCATCTAAAGTATCATCTAATTCATAAGTATAACCATATTCGTGATTTTCAAGTTCACTAACAAACATATCTTTAATATAGCCCTCACCAGTTTTATCTGCTTTGATTAAATCATTATGTTCTTTTCTTAAAGTATCCCACATTTCACCAAATCTTTTAGCATCAGTTTTTCTAATAAATCCACCTCCACCAATAGGCACAACTTTATCTGTATCTTTAGGATCTAATCCTAATTCTTTCATACCTTGATTAAATTGCTCATCAGAAAAAGCAAATTTCATTGGAAATTCATTAACTATTTTTTGATGTTTTTCTTTTATTTTATCGTATTTGTTCATTATAGTTCTACCTCAATATCTTTGCTAACTAATTTATTATATTTTTCAT
>JAZULI010000052.1:0-2601 GCA_045603025.1 Bacilli bacterium | reverse complement strand
AATTATTACAGTAGTGAGGTAGTTATGGATATTGTTATATTATTAATTATTGTTATATTAATTGCAATAATCTTTAAAAAAGCAAGCAATACTATTATCTTTTTAGGATTAATTGACATTTTTCTTCGAATCTTAAATTTTATAGGAAATAATACAACTAAAGATATTAACGCTATTATTAATCGATACTTTCCATCATCAATTCCTGGAATTATCGAAAAATATAGTAGTGGTTCCATTGAAACTATTTTAATTTGGGGATATGTTATCTTAATGTGTATGTTCCTATATTATGTATTTAGAATGTTGCTAAGAAGAATTTAATACTACAAATAGTATTATTTTTTTATATAAAAAGACAGCTTTTGCTGTCTTTTAATCAAAGAAATCATCATAATAAGATTCATCAATTTCTTTTTCATCATCAAGTGTTTCATCTATTTCATTAACTAAATTACTAATACGTTCATTATTTTCTTTACGTTTTGTTGAATCACTAACAATTTCTTCCAAATCATCAATAACATCTACATCTTTATTGTTATTGCTGCTGTTATTATTTTCCTCATTTTTAAGACGTTTTTCTTCTTCCTCAATTTCCATAATCTTAGCGTCAATCTTTTTCACAATATCATCAATGTTAAATGATGAATTATTGTTAGAGGCAGTTGTTTCTTGAAACATATTAGGTAATGAGGGAATTGATTGATTATTATTCATATCAAAACCTGGAAAAGGCATTCTTGGCGAATCACCAAAGTTCATTCCTGGAAACATTGGTAAACTACCTTGTGTACCTCCACCATTATTATCTAATAAATCAAGCATTTTTTCTTGTTTTTTCTTTTTAACAAATTCTCTTACATCAAATATTTGAACCTCTTTTTTCTCACGATAAGGCACTTGATACAAATCAACTTTTGGATAAGTTCTACCCCAATTCATTTTAAAATCTGGGGTTAATTTAGTTTTAAATGGTGGAAAACGAAGTCTTCTAACAATAATTTCAAATTTTTTTAATTTTTGTAAATCACTTATGGTTACTAATGGTCTTGTTTCTTTTTGTTCTTTATCACCTTTACCAGTTTTTACTTTGATTTCTCCACACATTTTACTAATTTCTTCTAAAGCCTTCAATTCAGTACTAATTAAGTAAACAGTATTTCCACAATTTCCTTTAATCGTTTCAGCATTTTGTTCACCATATACTTCATTTAATTGGGCAAAGTTTTGGATAATTAGAGTAAAACGCATTGCTCTACTTCTAGCTGCTGTAATCATTGTTGTTACATCTTTTAATGGTGGCATATTAGCAAATTCATCTAACAAGAAATTAGTTCTAATAGGAAGTTTTCCACCATGACTTTGGGCAACATCAATTAAAGTTTCATAAATTTGTTTAACTAAAATGGTGGCAAGTGAATGATATGTTTTCTTTTCATCCTGAATAACAATAAAAACTGCGGTTTTTTTTAATCCAATATCTTGGATAGAAAAATTACTATGAGATAACATCTCAGATAAATTAACTCGTGAAGCAAATAATTTTATTTTCTGTTTAAATACTGCTAAAATACTACCTTTAGTATCACTAGGCGCTAAAATTGTACTTGAAGCATTAATATAGGCAGCTCCCGTTGGATCTTTAGTATTAAAATATTCTTTAATATAAGTACTACCACCAAATTTTTCTTCACCAACAGTTGTAATTAAACTTATACTATTAATATTAATTTGTTCTTCTTCTGCATCTTCAAATAATCCTAATGCAAGACCTGAAAAATAGTCTGCCGATGTTTTTTCCCAAAACGGATCAGCATTTTTATTACTTTCATCATACAAAATATTTAATGCTAAATCATCTAGTAACTCAATCGCTTTATCTTGATTTCCTTCTTTCCATAAACGATATGGTAATGTTAAAGGATTCCAAGCATTACCTTGACCAGGACTACGGAAATTAAGTAAAACAATATTGTAGCCTTTTTTTCTAAGCATTTCACTGGTTTTTTCATAAATTTCGCCCTTAGGATCGGTAATAATCATTGATTCATTATGTTTAGATAACGTATGAACCATTGGAAAAATTATCGTTTGAGTTTTACCACTACCAGTAGAACCAATAATTAAATTATGATATTCACCATCATCAACCCATAATTTTTTACCATCGTTTATTAAAACAATACCACCATGATTAGTCTTTAGATCAGTAGCATTAATTTCTTTTAATTCTTTTTTTATTTCCTTTTCACTAGCCCATCGACTAAAGCCATCAGATTTTTTCTCCGTTGTAAATCCAAATCCTTTTTCAAACTCAAAGAAATAATCTTTACAACTTGCAACAAGTGCAATTGTAGCAATTAGAAATAACACAAAAGTCTCAACAAAATAACCACCAAATAAAGCTAAACTAGGATTAAATCCATAAAAAGAACCTTCTTTACCTAAATAAACAATATTAGATACCCCAATCGCAACTAAAATGAATAAAATTGCCAAAAAAACACAAAATATTATCATATCTTTCGATTCAAAACGCATTTTTAATTTCATAATCCATCTCCATTAAGTATATTCTTATTATATCACATATTTATT
>JAZULI010000051.1:0-1815 GCA_045603025.1 Bacilli bacterium | reverse complement strand
ATCAACAAAATCTTCCACTCCTCTGTTATTATGCCAAACAGGTATAATTTTATCACTAACCTTTTCGAGTATTTTTCTATATTCTAATACTTTTTCATATCCAACCACATTATCAATATCCATTTCAAAGAAACCTTCGATTTTAGGATTATTAGTATTTCTTTTAATAAATTCAGCATATTTTTTTGTATAGTCAAGAAAGTCTACTTTTTTTCCGTGTTGAAAAGAATGAGCACCACTATCTATTAATAAAGATATATTTATTTTAGATAATATCTCTTCTAACTGCTGTTGGTTTCTTAAATAACAATATGAAACTAATCCAAAGTTTAACTCATTGTTTTTTATTTTTTGCAATAAATAATCACTTGTCTCAAGTGTTGCAAGGCATACTCTCATAATTATTTTCTCCTTTTAAAGTATATAAATAACATTTATTTGTTAAAAGATAAGAATTTTCAAATTTTATCAATACAAGTTCTATATTATCTTTCGTTTTAAAATGAGCAATAAGATAACAAGAATGATAAATTCTTTCTAATTCATACTTCACAAATACAAACTTTTCTTTTAATAATTCACAATAATCTATATCTTCTTTTAATAATTCTGTTTGAATGATTTCTGGTTCTTTTTTGATTTCTTGTTGTTTTATTTTCACAGAAGAAACTTTTTTTGTTGTTTTCTTTTGTTCTTCTTGTTCTTTATGTTTTAAAGCTACTTCATCTTCATACCCAAACATTTGTGAAAAGTTGTCAGATTCTTCTTTTTCCTTTTTACTTCCTTTGTGAAAGTTATATTCTGCAGGTTTATCAAAAGGCACTTCTTCGATTGTTCTTGTTTCTTTAAATGAAAAATCTAAAATAGATTGTTGTGATAATGAATGATTATAAAAATAGTTCAATTCTTTTTCTAACAATTTTATTCTGCTCTCATTATTTTCTTTTATTAATTCATCAAAGAAATAAATTATACATTCTTTCAATAATTCATCTTCAGGAATATAAATAATCTTATTTTTATTATTATTAAGTCTATTTTCTATTACTTCTGTTCTTGTGGCAATAATAGGTATATCATAATTTTTCATATATTTTCTCTTCTTTCCTATTAAAATTAAAAGCATTAACATTTGGAGTGCGAGTCCTTATGCTAATGCTTAAAATGAGAGGTGATTATTCAATTAATGCAATTATTCAACTCGCACTTGAATAACCACATATTAATAATACTATATTTTTTTACATATTGCAATTATGAATCTAAAAATTCTTCTAATGTTGCATTATTTCTGTTTTTAAATTTTTTAAATACAGCATAGGTATTATATGCCTGTGATTTAAAATGATTTCTTCTTGCAGTAATAAACTTATCAATTAATTGTTCATCATTTGTATAGATAAATCCTTTTCTTGTTCCTATTAATAATTTATCTAATACACCTGCAACATATAAATGAAGCACATCTTCAACAATTCTATTCCATTGTCTTCTTGTAATGTTAAGTAGACTGCTAATATCATCACCTCTTACATATTGATTTTCTAAATCTAACATATTAATTAATACTAAATGTTGTTCTGCTAAATCTTTTCTAGCTTGTTCATCTTCTAAAATAATCACTCTATTCATTGTATAATCTCCTATAATATATTGTTATTTGTTGTTCTAATGCGATTTAACAACGATTTTTACTTTATACATATAAATTAACATATATTGCAAAAATCGTGTTATCTCGCGTTTATAAATAGTTTTTACCAAATATACTCACAAAGTCTAATGATGGATAAACTCTATTGAATTGCTTTTGGC
>JAZULI010000050.1:0-2990 GCA_045603025.1 Bacilli bacterium | reverse complement strand
AATAGATACTATCTTCTATTTTATCTCGATTGTCTACTGTTATAGCTCCTTCATACCAGGCATCTAAAATATTTTTATAGTTAGAATTTGTATCATTCTCAGTTGTTGTTTGATATTTATATCCGACATATTTTGCATTATTATAATTTACATTAAATTTGAAACTGTCTCCTGTTTTTAATGTATATCCGTCTTTCGCTGTATAACTATATTGATAATTATCATCTACGATTGTTTGATTTTCATACATGCTTATCATTGTTGCATTACCAGTATTATCACAACCTATTCCTAATGATTCACCAAATCGTCCTACCATTTGTATTTTAAAAACTGCTGGATCTTCTTCGGTTGCATTCATACCTATTTCTAACTTAATAACATTTGTTGAGGTTAATGTTCCATATGTATAGTCATAATTATTGGGACTACCTCCTCCATTTCCTCCACCTGAAACTTGGGTTCCATCTTTATAGTAATACCAACTACCACCTGACATACTTGCTTTCCCGTTAATAAGTATTTGATAGTCATCACCCGCTGGAACTGTAAAACTTATTTCTGATCGATTATCAGATGAATTATTTGTTAATGTGGCATTCCATGAATTGTCAGTTTCATCAAAGGTAAAGTTAGCAGTATTTGTTACTACTGTATAATCATCTTCTGATAATGCTACTTTTGGTATTACCTCCCCTGGTACACCATTATATATTAATCTTGTTCCACCTAATTCGGTTGTTCTTACTGCTTTCCAACAAAATCCATTAAATATTACATTATTTTTTACACTATGGTCTCCTCTAAAGAAATATATTGGATTTTCTTCATTAATATTTCCTGGGGTTGATAATTTATATACTCCATATGAATCTGTTCCTTGTTGTTCAGCAGTTTGCTGAAAGAAGCTATTATCCGTTACTTCATTATCACCGGCCATCATTACAATAGTTTCCCTTAATGATGGATTTACCCATATTCCTTCTTGAGCTACTGTTTTTACTCTAAATGATAATGAAGTTGATTCACTAATATTATTCCATTCTTCAGTTGTAAAGATTGTTCTTCCATTTGCCCATTCATCAGAATCTGAACCTTGTCCAGTATTATTTTGATATGTATCACTTATTCCAATTGTATCTTTATCAATATATGCTTTAATCGTTAATGTTCCATTTATTCCAGTTTCACCTGGAGCAATATAACCTACAATTATTCTTTCATCACTATATACCGTATCATCTGCTAATACTTTATAAATACTTGTATCAGTTGTTTCTCTTTCCGTAAAATAATTATCACTTTCAGTTCCTAAATTACTTGCTTCTATTTCCAAACTAACCGGAATCGTTTTATCACCAACTTGAATATTTGCCTCTGATATACTTACTAAATATTCAACACCATTTTCATAGGTTGTATCACCAGTTATGGTAATTACTGTTTGATTATCACCATCTTCCAAATCATCCGCACTTGATACTGGAAAGGTATTTACTAAATTAATATTTCCATTTTCAGTTGTTTTAAAATATATTCTACCTACACTTATAGTATTTGTATTTCCTATACCTAAATAACTAAAAAATGCATAAGTTACTCCACCTAATAAAACTACACCTATTATTGCTATTAAACTTATAATTAGTATATTTTTCTTTTTCATACTTCCTCCATAAATATTAAAAGATTTGTTTATCTTCTCTTATAAACAAATCTTATCATATTTAGTATTTTATTACAATATTTTTTAACTTAAATCTTTCTTATTAACGTTTTTCCTTCTTTAAATTTACAGTCCTCTGGACAGTGATAATCACTAAAAGTACATCTTGCTCCATTTAAATATTTTACAATATCATATTTTAATGGATGATTTTCTTCTTCTAAAGCCTTTTTATATTTCATAAGTGTTTCTTTTGTTTGTTTCATTATTTCAAGTTGTGCTGCTGAACATAATCTTTCTTTACATTTTAAAATAAAATCACTATATTTACCCTTTTCACTAATTCGAATAATTTCTCCTTGTGGTGTTATATCTTTTAATAAATTCATATCATTTTGCCATTCTAAAACTAAATTACTATCATCCTCAATAATTGGGGGAGTAAAAAATTGTTTATTTTCTAATATTTCAAGTTGATAATCAATAGTTCTATGTCTTTGTGCTTGGGCATATTCAGCAAATGATCCTTTATATATAGTTGTATATGAATCACTAAAATATTCTCTTTCTAAATTTAAATTATTGCCAAAAAGCGATATTTTTCTCTCTTTTTCATTTTTCATTAAACGTAAATCAAGAACATTAAGACGATCTAATTCATTTAATAATTCTCCCATTGATGTTGCTAATTTTACTTCAAATAAATTATTATTATTAACATTTTTAATATAATCTAACATTCAAGATGCTAAATAATTAATTTGTCTTAAAGTTGTTGTATAAATCATTTGGGTTGGCATAAATACCGTTACTAAATATCTTGCATTTTCTTGGGATAATTTTTGGATTTTATTATCATTAAATACATTACCATATTTTTCTTTAATTTTTATTTTAAATATTTCAAGCCATTTATTATAAAGTTTTTCTTCTTTTAAGGTAATAATTTCATTATTATCTCTTACAACCGGTGTATATCTAGCTGATTTTTCACTAGTTGTATATTGTTTTTCATTATTAAGTACCATCGCTAAAATCTTTGGTATATTTTGAATATTTAAACCAATCATCGCATGATCATATACACTATGATGACCATTATTTAATGTCATATCAATTCTTCTAGCTGTTCTACTTTCTGGTTCATTCATCAAATGATGTAAACCTTCTTTATCATAACATACACCAGCTATTTTACCTGATAATAAAATTGCCTCCTCTTTATTATAAGTTTCATCTTCCCTTAAATAATAATTAGGTAAGATATCAATTTTCATTTTCATTTTAAACCCTCCTACTTTTCCTAAAATAATTATAACATAAA
>JAZULI010000049.1:0-6391 GCA_045603025.1 Bacilli bacterium | reverse complement strand
TAACCTTTTCATAAACTACCTCTCACATACTTACTTTTTTTTATTTAATAGATAAGAGAATACATCAACACCAAGTCTTACAGTATCATGTCTAAATGTTCCTGATTCATCAGTTACTAAATCATCTTCAATAACTTCGATGTTAGTTAAATTTTCTCTATCTAAAATAACCGGATCTTTTTGTTCTTCTGTTTCATATTTCAAAACAAGTTCTGGATCCATATGTTCTTTATTAAAAATTCCTACATCTATTTTACGTTCACCTAAATAACTATTTAATAAATTAATATGATCACTAGCTTTAAAATCATCGGTTTCTCCAGGTTGGGTCACAATATTACAACAATACATAATTTTAGCATTACTTTTATCAATTGCCTCAATAATTTCGTTACATATAAGATTTGGAATAATACTTGTAAATACACTACCCATACTAAGAACAATTAAATCCGCATTTTTAATGGCTTTTAAGGCTTCTTTGGTTACTTTTGGTTCATCCTTATAAAAAACTCGTTTAATTTTTTTATTACACTCAGTAATATGATGTTCACCTTCAATGATACTACCATCTTCCATTTCTCCCATTAAAATAGCATTATCTTCCGAAAATGGTACAACCTTACCTTTTAAATTTAAAACTTTTCCTAATGACTTAATTCCAACACTCATATTACCCGTAATATTAGTCATTGCAGTTAACAACAAATTACCAACAGTATGACCATCTAAATCACTTGTTGTTTTAAAACGATAATTAAGAAGTTTTTCAACTAATGGTTCCGTTTCAGATAAAGCCACTAACACTCTTCTAATATCACCTACTGCCGGTTGATTAAATTCTTCTCTTAATCTTCCGGTACTTTTACCATCATCACAAATTGAAACAATAGCCGTAATATCAACCGGAAATTGTTTTAACCCCCTTAATAAATAAGATAAACCAGTTCCTCCACCTAATACAACTACTTTTTTATTCATACAAATTCTCCTTATTAATAACTTCATTTAATTAATATTCAAATTAATTATAATATATTTTTATTTTTTTTGCATTAAATAGTGTAAAAAAGTCATAACAAATAAAAAAAAGAAAACTCTATTTAGAATTTTCTTCACGTATTCTTTTAACATCTGGATTATTTAAATAAGTATCATAATCTGTTCTTCGATCAATAATTTTACCATTTGGAAATATTTCAATAATACGATTAGCTACTGTACTAATTAATTCATGATCATGACTCGCAATTAATAATTCATTTTCACAACGCTTTAATCCTTCATTAAGGGATGTAATACTCTCTAAATCTAAATGATTAGTAGGTTCATCTAAAATTAAGAAATTGGCATCTTCTAACATCATTTTTGAAAGCATAACTCTTGCCTTTTCTCCACCTGATAGAACTTTAACCTTTTTAAAAACTTCTTCATTAGAAAATAGCATTCTTCCTAAAAAACTACGAAGAGCGGTTTCATCATCGATTTTATAAAAATTTCCTAACCAACTAAGAATATCTAAATCACAGTCAAAGTATTTATTATTATCAATTGGAAAATAAGTTGGATTAATAGTCTTTCCAAACAATACTTCTCCTTTATGATACTTTTTTTCTTTCATTAAAATATCAAATAAAACACTTTTTGCGATATTATTAGGACCAACAAAAGCAATCTTATCCCCTTTTAAAACTGTAAATGAAACCTTATCTAAAATACGTTTACCATCTTCTTCATATATTAAATCACGAACTTCTAGAATCTCTTTCCCACTTGGACGAGTTGTTTTAAAATCAATATATGGATATTTTCTCGATGATGGTATCATTTCTTCTAAATTAATTTTTTCTAAGATTTTCTTTCTTGATGTTGCTTGTTTACTTTTGGAAGCATTCGCAGAAAATCTTGCAATAAAATCTTGTAATTCTTTAATCTTTTCTTCTTTTTTCTTATTCTGTTCTTTGATTTGTTTTATTAAAAGTTCACTAGATTCTCGCCAAAAATCATAATTACCCATATAAAGTTTCATTTTATTATAATCAATATCAACTATATGTGTGCAAACATTATTTAAAAAATGACGATCGTGACTTACTACAATAACGGTATTATTATAATTAATTAAAAATTCTTCAAGCCAATTAATTGCTTCAATATCTAAATTATTAGTTGGTTCATCAAGTAATAATATATCAGGATTTTGAAATAAAGCTTTTGCTAATAACACTTTTACTTTAATATTATTTGGTAAATCTTTCATTAAAAAATAATGAAATTCATTAGAAATACCAATACCTGATAATAAAGTAGCCGCTTCACTTTCCGCTTCCCAACCATTCATTTCAGCAAATTCAGCCTCTAAATCACCAAGACGAATTCCATCTTCATCACTAAATTCAGTATGACTATATAATTCTTCTTTTTCTTTCATAATAGCATAAAGTTTTTCATTGCCCATTAAAACAACTTCTAAAGCCGAAACATCATCGTATTTATAATGATCCTGTTCTAAAACACTCATTCGTTCATTTTTACCAATAACTATTTCACCTGTACTAGTTTCAAGTTCACCTGATAATAGTTTTAAAAATGTACTTTTTCCAGCGCCATTAGCCCCTATTAAACCATAACAATTTCCATCCGTAAATTTTATATTAACATTTTCAAATAAAGTTCTTTTTCCAAATCTTAAAGATACATTAGATACATTAATCATACTACCTCCACAACCATTTGATTATATAAAAATATTTAGTTTTAGTCAAATAAGAAAAAGACTAAAATTAATCGAATATTTTAGTCTTTAATTCTAACTCAAAGTTAATTCATATGGATTATCTAAACTACCATCACCTGATACTATTTTAACATTTGATTTTAAATTAATAACTGGGCGAACATAATAAGAAGACGCATAAGAACCCGGAGCAATAACACCTGAAGAATATACAATCCATGCATGTGCTGTAATATGCGCTGGTCTGAAGTAACAAGGTGTACCTACCCAAAAGTAAGAATTGTTTCTCAGATAGTATTTTTCATTCATTAGATTGTATACACCACCTGCTAACATAACCTCATCTGCGCTTATTAAACCTACGGGATAGTCTAGCCAATTATTTCCATTAGTATTGCTTACCGTATAGCGATCATTTTTATTTTCACATAAAACACTTGGATTTTTGTTAGTTACATTTCGCGTATATGCACCATAATTTGTTTGTTGATCTAATTTATAACCCGAATTATACTTTGTATCTTTTAAACTTCGATCATTACAAAAATAAGTATCTTCTAAATATTGAGAATAATTTTTTAAATTCGTACTATACCAATTATCTATAATAGTTTTAATTGCACTATCATAATCATTACCTATTGTTCCAGGATAATCAATCGATGAATGAGCAACAAAATTTACCATGAAACAGGTAGAAGAACCATCATATGGTTGAGTAAATTTTTTTAAAACCTCACAAGTACCATTTTCTTCTGTTGAAAAACAAGTATACATATAACCATTAGAAATATTATTATCAGTGGTCATATCAGCTATCGTTCCACTTTTTAAAGGTTTTTCCTCAGTAGCCATAAGTGTATATAATTTTTTCTCATCGTCATATTTATAACTTGCACCAAAATAATATTGGACAGCTGTCTTAGGACCACAATAGCTTACAGCCGAACTTTCTGTTTCAATGGTTGAAAAATTAGTATTATAAGTATAGCCAACATAGGTAGGATCTTCATATCTAGAATTAAATATAGTTTTTGAAACGTTATTAGTAGTAATCATTCTTATACTTCCATCACCATTAACTCTTATTATTTTCCAATCAAATCCGGCAAACTTAACATTATTATTTATAACGTTGCCACGATAGTAATAACTATCTCCATCATCATCCTGAGTTTTATACAATCCTATTTCGCTTGCATCAATAACTTCTGCAGTACTATATGTATATCTATCAGCTTTAGTTAAAGTAGTTTTTAAACCATCGACTGATACACTCTTAATTTTATAAGCTTTTTCAAGATTTTCGGTTCCATAATTTCTAGGTCCTAAAGTATAATAATCTTCATATTTTCCAGATTCATCTAGTGTCACTAAAGACATAGGTTCACCCAAACTATACTTTCCTGTTACAGAATCAAAAATCAAATTTTTTGATACATAAAACTCTTGACCAACATTATCAACTAAAGCATTAGTTACGTCTTCATCAACTACTTGGATATATGTCATAATTGGAGCAGTTTTTGAAAAATCTGGTGTTCCCTTATTAGTTATTGCAAATTTCGCATCACTTACACTATTTGATAATTTTTCACTAACTAAAATACATTCTCCCAATTTATCAAATCCATTATTTAAACAATAATTAGTTCCATATACTAATACGGTTTTCACTTGTTCTTCTACTACCACACCATTTCTTGTTAATTTAAAGTATATATTAGCTTTTGTATTAGCATCATTTTCTGGTACTAAAATCACTCTCGTAGTTATTACTTCATCCAAATAACTTTTATAATTAATAGACAATGATTCAGTTAATTCAGAAACAGCATTTCCTTTGCTATCCTGATACATAAATTTTATATCAGAGTTATCACTTGATACATCTAAAACTAATACATCATTTTCTTTTCCATAAGTATCAACATCAATTGCTCGTTTTCCATTTATAATATTATCATCGTTTGAATTTAAAATCATATTGATATCATTCTCATTTAGATTACCTTCAACATTGACTCTTACATTTGCGTAACTATTATAATATTCTCCAGTAGTATAAGTAGCACTTTCATCTGAATCACTTATTAAAACAGTTTCACTTATCCACATTCTTAAACGATATACATATTCTATTTCATTTTTTGTGCCAGCATCTATTGTTGCTACCCATATTTTAGCATTATTATAATTAGTATATCTCACACTATCTATTAATACTTTTTCTTCACCATCAACTACCTCCGTTAAATAGAATACTATATCTTCATCATGATATCTTGTCTTAGGACTTAAATCATCACCATAAGCCAAACTTATGGCATAATATATATCCTTATTACTAGTATTTTTCCCTGATACTTTAAATTCAAAATACTCATTATCCAATCCTTCTTCTTTAGTTTCTGGAAATACTTTATAATTTGTTAATTCATTTATTTCTTTATAATGCATATAAATATCCCCTGTTACCAATCTAGAGTTTTCTTTACTTGTTCTAGTATAATTAAAAAAAGCATAAGATAATCCCAAAATTAATATTAGTGTAATTACTATATTAATAATTATATTTTTACTTTTCATAAATACCTCCAATTAAAACACAAAAAACAAATATTATTTATATATTCTTTATAATAATAATATCAAAAAAAACAATTTATGTAAATCATTTTTTAATTATTTATATAATGTTTAACACCCTCAAATATTCCTTTAATATAACCTTCTTTTTTATTAATTAAGTTTTCCAAATTTTTATCACTAGAAATATAGCCTAGTTCCAACAAATAACTCTCAATTCCATAATTACTCTTATAATATGGGTTGGCCGGATAATTATAATTTCTACCATCAGTTATCGCTTTAGTAATAATACCACCAGTTTCTCTTATAAAATAATAATAAGTTGTATCCGTTGTTAAATTTTCATACATTGGCCAATTATCTTTTTTAGAACTTTCTAAAGTAGCCTTAATATCGTTTTTATTATAAGTTCGCATATAAACACCATCAATGATTTTATTCGTTAAATTAGGGGAAAACTTAGTATTAGCATAATTAACAATATTATCGGCCATTTTTTTGGGAAAAATAGTATTAGACCCATTAGCCATATAAAGTTCAAAGCCTCCTTCTTTTACATAAGATGTTGTACTATTTAAATGAAGAGATAACATAAGTTTAGCCTTACATTCATAAGGAATACCCGTTCTTGAATTAGTTCCATAATAGTCAATTGTTACATCACTTTCTCTAGTCAATTTAACTTTTAATCCTAAATTATTTAATTCTTTTTTCAATAATTTAGCATATTCTAAATTTAAATCCTTTTCTAAATTATCACCATTAATTGCCCCAACATCACTTCCACCATGTCCAGGATCTATTACAATATCACAAATATTTTTAGATGATACATTTTCTTTTGTTTCAATTTTAAAAAACGTTCTTTTTTCAAATTTATCAAAACTAATATTAAAATAATTATTATTCTTATTTTTAGTTATTGTATAATAATCAACATTTTCGTAATCAGTATTATTTTCTAAATTATAATAATTAATTATACCATCACTAATTATTCTAATTAATATAATATAATTAGAAAGTTCAATCTTTTCTAAATTAATACCTTCATTAATATAT
>JAZULI010000048.1:0-6557 GCA_045603025.1 Bacilli bacterium | reverse complement strand
CATACATTTTAGTTCGTTTAATAATATCTTCAAGATTATTTTTTGTATCTAAATGAAATGACATATATGAGACATTTAAACTAGCATAATCATCAATATATTTTAAAGGCTTAGAAACCATAAAATGAATATCTAATCGTTTTTTTGTGTAGTAACCAATGCTCTTAACTTCACTAAAACTCATCGTTTTATTTCGAACATATTTACCATCCATAACATCAACATGAATAAAATCAACATCGGTTTTATCTATTTTATCTAAAAATGATCCAACATTTTTTACCCCTAGATATGATACTGCAATCTTCATAATACCTACTTTCTTTTATACTTATCGCGTTCTAAAAGCGCACTTTCCATTAATTTTAAATAATTTTCATAACGACTTTTTAGAATTAAACCAGTATTAACAGCCTTTTTTACCTTACATTCTTCCTCATTAGTATGTAAACAATCGCGATAAAGACAAGGATAGTTTTTAAATTCAATAAAAGAATCCCTGACTTCATGTTTAGTCATATTTTCAAATTCTAAAGCTGAAAAACCAGGAGTATCCATAATTAAGCCATCAAATAAGGAAAATATTTCAATATGTCTTGTTGTATGACGACCTCTTCCTAAAGCGATACTTATTTCACCAGTTTTTAAATTTAAATCAGGTACTAATTTGTTTAATAAAGTACTTTTTCCAGCTCCTGTTTGGCCAATAAAAACCGTTACTTCATCTTTAAATATTTTTTTAAAATTATCTAAATCATCATTATAATATATAGGATAACCAATTTCTTGATAATAATTAATTATCTTTTTTAAATTATCAAATTCATCACTATTTAATAAATCTTTTTTCGTAAAACAAATAACTGGTTTTATTTTATTAAATTCAAGTTCAATTAATATCTTATCAATTAAATTAGTACTAAAATCCGGGTTAACAAAACTAGTTACAATTACCGCTTGCGTAATATTGCTTACGGGTGGTCTCCTAATTTCATTTTTTCTTGGTAATATTTCCGTAATAACTTTTTTAGCCACATCAATCTTTACTTTATCACCAACTAAAGGAAGTAGTTGCATGGCCCGAAACTTCCCTCTTATCGTACATACAATTACTTCCTCATTTGTTTTTACATAACATTTATCACTTAAAATTTTTGTAATTAATCCTTCCATAAACCTCCCTAGTTTAAGGTTTCATTTCCTTCGTTTTGATTTTCGTTATTATCTTCAGTATTATTATTTTCAGTATTACTTTCTCCTTCAGGATCTGTTACTGGTTCTTGATATTCCTTGGCAACAGTTATAGTAATACTTACCCCACTTACAATTGGAGACTTAGGCGCTCTACTTTGACCAATAATTTCCCCTTCAGTAAAGCCACTTTCTGAAGAATATTTAAACGTTACATTAATTTCGTATTCTTTGCAGAATTTCGTAATATCGTCAACTGTCCATGTGCCATCCGTAAAATCAGGATATTGTAAAACAATATCAGGAATATATAAAGTTATATTAGTTCCTTTTGATACTTCCGTACCTACTTCTAAATCTTGTTTAATAATTTCTTGTTCACCATATTCTTTATCATCTTCTGGTTCCATTTTTTCAATAACAACATTTAGACCATAATTATTTTCAAGAATCGTTTTTACTTCAATATAATTCTTTCCAACATAATTTTCAATTTTATAAACTTCTGAACCACTTGATTCATATAGAATAATTGTTTGCCCTTCTTTTACAATACGACCAATTGAAGGAGATGTTTTAACAACTTTTCCTTTTTCAATATCTTCACTTGAAACATATTCAACTTCAAGTGCTACTTCTAATCCTTTTTCCTTTAATTTTGCTTCCGCTTCGGCGATTGATAAACCAGAAACATCAGGTATTTTAACATCAGGTACTTCAGTTAATTTAGGATAAACAACAAACGCAACAATTAAACCAATAACAATTAATAAGAATATTCCCGATAAAACCCATAACCATACACTAGTTTTGCCATCATCTTCTAAATCATCAATAATTAATTCTTTTTTTGAGTCATTCGTAGCATTTTCACCAATAACAACTTTTTTATCATTATTTATTTCATGTTCAGAATATTTAAAGACTATTTTTTCTTCATCTTTTCTTTCTTCATTTAACGCTGTTAATAAATCTTCATGCATTTCTTTTGATGAAGCATAACGATTTTTAGGATTTTTGGCCGTTGCTTTTAAAACAATATTTTCAATACTTTGTGGTATTGCGGGATTTTTCTCTTTAACACTTGGAATATCATCTTTAATTTGTTTTAAGGCAATCTCAACAGCATTATCCCCTCTAAATGGTAGCGTACCCGTTAATAATTCATAAAACAAAATTCCCATTGAATAAATATCACTTTTAACTGTTGAACCTTTGCCACTTGCTTGTTCTGGTGGTAGGTAATGAACACTTCCCATTACAGAATTTGTTTGCGTTAATTGGGTATTATTTAAAGCCATCGCAATTCCAAAATCCGTTATTTTAATTTCACCATTATCTTGAATCATAATATTTTGAGGTTTCAAGTCACGGTGAATAATATAACTTTCGTGAGCATGTTCAACTCCATCAGTTAATTGAAGCATGATGTCAATACATTCCGATAAAGTTAATGCTCCACGTTTTTTAACTAATTGTTTTAAAGTCTTACCATCAACATATTCCATAACAATGTAATAAGTTCCATTATCTTCTCCAACATCATACATTTCGACAATATTAGGGTGAGATAAACTAGATGATGCTAACGCTTCCCTTTGAAAACGTCTAACAAACTTTTCATCATTCGCTAAATCACCACGTAAAACCTTAACTGCTACATTACGATTTAAAATTAAATCTTTTGCTAAATAAACATTAGCCATTCCACCTTCACCAATTGATTTAACTATTTCATAACGATCATTTATTTTTTGCCCCTTATTTATCATTTAACACACCTTCTTCTTTTATTAAATATGCAATTGATATATTATCAAGTCCCCCACGATTATTACATTAATGGATTAACTTAACAATCTTTTCTTCGATTTCTAAATCACTATTTAAAACCTTTTCCATCTGCTCATTTTCAAGCATATTAGTAACACCATCACTACATAACATAATACTTTCAATATCCATATCACAATCAAATATATCCGCTTCAATTGGATCATTGGCGCCAAGCGCTTTCATTAAAACATTTTTTCTTGGATGATTTTTTGCCTCTTCTTCTCTTAATTCTCCAGCTTGAACTAATAAATTAACAAGGGTATGATCATAAGTTATTTTATGAAGTTTACCATCTTTAACAACAAAACCACTGGAATCACCAATGTTGGCAAATAATAGATATTCTTTAGTTAATATTGCCATAACTAAAGTTGTTCCCATTCCTTTACTTTCAGGATGATCTAGAACATATTTAAATATTTTACTATTAACTTCATTAACTGAATCATTAATCCAATTTATTGCTTGTTCTTTATTCATCTTGTAAAAAGATTCTTGAAAATGATGACCTAAATAACCAATAACAATATTACTTGCTACTTCTCCACAGGAGTGCCCTCCCATCCCATCAGCAACAGCTAAAAGATAATCATTTTCACGATTTTTAACAATAATTACACTATCTTCATTATGCTCTCTTATTTTTCCAGCATCTGTTAAATAAAAGGATTTCATCTAACCACTTCTTTCTTAGCTCTTAATTGGCCACAGGCCGCATCTATTTTTCCCCCGAATTCTTTTCTTATTGTTACATTAATACCATTCTTCTTTAGTATATCATAAAATTTTAAAATTTTCTCCTTATTACTTCTTTTAAATGAAATATTTTCCGTTTCATTATAAGGAATTAAATTAACATAACAATTAAGTCCCTTTAATTTTTTACTTAATTCTATCGCACATTCATAAGTATCATTTAAAGAATCTAACATAATATATTCAAAAGTTACTCGTCGATTAGTTTTCTTTATATAATAAGAAACTGCCTCAAGTAATGAATCAATTTTATATACTTTATTAATATTCATAATTTGATCTCGAATCTTATCATTAGGTGCATGAAGACTTATCGCTAAATTAACTTGATATGGAAAATCAGCAAATTCCATAATTTTAGGAACAATTCCACAAGTAGATACCGTTATATGACGACTACCTAAGTTAATTCCTTTACAATAATTAGCAATGGTAATAAACTTAGTAAAATTATCATAATTATCAAACGGTTCACCTATTCCCATTAAAACTAAATGACTAATTCTTTTCTTAATTAATTCTTCAATTCTAAGTATTTGTAAAACCATTTCTGATGTTTCTAAATTTCTAACTTTCTTAAGTCTCCCACTTTCACAAAATTTACATCCCATATTACAACCAACTTGGGTTGAAATACATAAACTATTACCATAATCATGATTCATTAAGACCGCTTCAATATGATTATTATCGGAAAGTTCAATTAAAAATTTTGAAACATCCTTATCATCTTGTCTTTTAATAATTTTTAAAGTATCAAAATAAAAATCATTAGAAAGTTTTTCAATAAGTTCTTTTCCTAAATTAGTCATCTCATTAAATGATGAAACTCTTTTAATATAAAGCCAATCCATTATTTGTAAAGCTCGATATTTTTTATAGGAATTTTTAATTAAATAATCTTCTAAATCATTAATACTTAAATTATAGATACTTTCCATATAAACACCCAATATTAATTGTAGCATAATAAAATGTAAAAAAAAATAGATACAACTTTTTTTCTATTTTTTATCTTTCATTTTTATCTTTATTGACAATAATTGACTATTTACCAAATCCTTTTTCCATAAAATTAATTCCATCTTCTATACGTTGTTGTTCTTTTAACCGACAGTTTAATTCTTCTTTTAAAATATTAAGAATTGTTTTTTTTACATCACTTTTTAATTCAACTGTTTCAAGTGCTTCTAGTGCTTTTTTTATTTCTTTTATTTCTCTTTCTAGCATATTTTCACCTCCTATTTCGCTTCATACCATGTATTTCCGTATTCAATATCAACTTTTAATGGAACTTGTAATTGATATATATTTTCCATTGCTTCTTTTAAAAGTGGAATGAACTCTTCTACTTCACATTTAGGAACATCAAATACTAATTCATCATGAACTTGAACAATCATTTTGGTATTCATATTATGTAAATCTAGTTGTTTATCAATTTCAATCATAGCTAGTTTTAAAATATCAGCAGCTGTTCCTTGAATTGGGGTATTTAAAGCCATTCTCTCCCCACTTGATCTTATTAAATAATTTTTATTATTAAGTTCATCAATTATTCTTTTTCGATTAAATAAAGTTTTTACATAACCATCACGATATGCATCCTTAATTAAAGAACTAGTATATTCTTTAATTCCTGGGAATGTTTCTAAATATTTATCAATAAACTTTTTCGCATCCACTACATTAATTCCTAAATCTTCGGATAAACCAAAACCACTAATACCATATAAAATACCAAAATTAACGGCTTTAGCACTTCTTCGCATATCTTTTGTCACTTCATCTATCCTAACATTAAAAATATCACTTGCGGTTTTAGCATGAATATCTAAATCATTATTAAAAGCATCAATTAAATTTTTTTCATTAGACATATGGGCAAATACTCTTAATTCAATTTGGGAATAATCACTTGATACAATAATACTATCATCACTTGGAATAAAGGCTTTTCTTATTAATCTTCCTTCTTCTAGTCGAATAGGAATATTTTGTAAATTTGGTCTTTCTGATGATAACCTACCAGTTTTTGTTAAACTTTGATTAAATATTGTATGAATTTTTCCATCAACTTTAATTTCATCTTTTAAAGAAACAATATATGTTCCATGTAATTTAGTGTAAGTTCTATATAATAAAATCTTTTCAATAATAGGATAATCATCAACTAATTTATCTAATATTTCCTTACTTGTTGAATAATTATCATCTTTTACTTTTTTAGGATAAGGTATCATCATCTTTTTAAATAAAACTTCACTTAATTGTTTAGGAGAACTTATATTAAATTGACAATTTGATAAAGTATAAATTTCTTCTTCTAATTCCTTAATTTTATTAGTAAGCATTAATTCCATATCATTAAGATAATCTTTATCAATAAATACCCCATTAATTTCCATTTTCGCAAGAACATAACATAAAGGTAATTCAATTTTATGATATAGTTCAAGCATACCTTCTTCTTTTAATTCTAAAGTAAACTTAGTGCGATAATCATAAATGAATAAAGATTTTTTAGAACATTCACTTGATACTAAATCAAGATCTTTTTCTTTAATTGTAATTTCACTACCAAATTCTTTATCATAAAACATAATATCATAATCATATTGATTAGCAAGATAGGCAATATCATTTTTAACGTTTTTATTTAATAAATAGGCTTCTAACATTAAATCATAACAATTATTATCAATTAATAAGTCATATTTATTAAATACTACTAAACATTTTTTTAAATCATAGGTATATTTAGTAAATCCATC
>JAZULI010000047.1:0-4236 GCA_045603025.1 Bacilli bacterium | reverse complement strand
GAAAATAAAAAAAGTAAAAGTTTTCTTAAATTATGGTTAATACCTTTTTTTCTATTTATTGTAATTATTTTTTGTATTTTATTATTAATGAATAATATGGTTAAGGTAACCTCAATTAAATTTAATGAAAGTGAAAAAACTATATCAGAAGGTGAAGTTGTTACCTTAGTACCTGTAATATTACCAACTGATGCTAGTGATAAAAGTGTTAAATGGAAATCATTAGATTCCACTATTGCAACTGTTGATGATAATGGTATAGTTACTGGAAAGAAAAGTGGAATTACTGAAATAATTGCTACTACTAAAAATAAAAAATTAAATGCCAGTATTAAGATAATTGTTAAAAACATACCAGTTACTGGGGTTTCTGTTAATAAAAAAGTAGTAAATTTATTAAAAGACAATCAAGAAACCCTTATTGCAACAGTATTCCCAGAAAATGCTACTAATAAGGAATTAATATGGATATCATCAAATGATAAGGTAGTAACAGTAGATCAAAATGGTGCCTTAAATACAGTGACTAATGGTACTGCCATAATTACAGTAAAAACAGTTGATGGAAATTATGAAGAATCAATTACGGTTAATGTATCGGGATATATAATTCCGGTATCTGGTATAAATATCAATAAAGATATTATTGAAGTTTATAGTGGTAGTAGTGAAAAATTGATAGCTAGTGTTAATCCGGCAAATGCAACGGATAAAACAATAATATGGTCTTCAGAAGATAGTAGTATTGCAACAGTTACAAATAATGGAGAAGTTAGAGGTATTAAAGCAGGCAATACATATATATATGCTAAAACAAAAGATGGAAATTTTCAAAAGAAAATAAAAGTTAATGTCAAAAATATTAATGTTGAAAGCATTAAAACTAATATAACTTCGCATAATATCGAAGTTAATCAAAGTATTACTGCTAATGTATCTATTTTGCCAGCAAATGCAACTAATAAAAGTTTTTCATGTGTTAGTGATAATAGCAATGTAGCTAAAGTAGTTGTAAGTGGTAATGGATGTAAAATAACGGGTATTAGTGTAGGTAATACTAAAATAAAGGTATATTCTCATGATAAAAGTAAAGTTGTATCTATTTCGATTTCAGTTATATCCCCTAAAAATGTAGTAAATGTTAATGTTGCAACTTGGAATATTCAGCGATATAAAACAGCTAATCGCCATAAGATAAGTGACAAATTAAAAACATTAGATATTGATATAATTGGTTTACAAGAAACTAGAACTTATGGTGATAGTAGTGCATTTGAAGAAAAAGATTCTAAATATGTATTAGGGGAAATAGGACGAAATATATCAATGCCTAATTATTATTATACACACACACCTGCTGGTAACGCAGTTCTTTCTAATTTAAGTTTTCTTGAAAAAAATGAAACTCCATTGCCTGCATGTAATGAAGCACGTAAAATTCAAAAAATTGTTGTTAAAATAAATGGAGTTAATATTTCATTTTATAATACTCATCTTTCATATCAAGGTGGATGTCCTCAAACTCAAATGAATGGCATCAGTAGCATATTAAAAAACGATCCTAATCCTATTATTTTAGTAGGAGATTTCAATGTATCAGCCAACACTATCTTAAAACAAAGTTTAGGTAGTGATTATGAAATAGTAGCTTATGATACTATTCGAAAAATATATGCCGATTCAATTATTATAAATGGAAAAGGCAAAATTAAATATGTTTCTAATACAGCTAAAACAATAGAAACAAAAAATACATTAAGTGATCATAATTTAGTTATGGCTACCTTATCAATAATTAATTAAAAATAAAGTTTATAAAGTATATCATAATAATTTATGGTATACTTTAATAGTAGAGATAAAGGTAGGTATATATGAACAACAATATTATTAAAGAAATAGCAAATGAATTAAATATTCTAGTTTGGCAGGTTGAAAAAGTTTTACAATTATTAGAAGAAGGAAATACAATTCCCTTTATTGCTCGTTATCGAAAAGAAGCAACGGGTAATTTAGATGAAGAAGTTATAAGAAAAATTAGTGAAGTATATGTATATCAAGTTAATTTAGCCAAAAGAAAAGAAGATGTTATTCGCTTAATTGATGAAAAAGGTTTATTAACGAAAGAATTACGCGAAGAAATTATGAAAGCCGAAAAACTAGTTTTAGTTGAAGACTTGTATCGTCCTTTTAAAGAAAAGAAAAAGACGAAAGCAACAGAAGCAATTAAAAATGGTTTAGAACCTCTAGCTAAAAAAATCTTAGAGTTTACCGATATTGACATTAATTTATTAGCAAAAAACTATTTAAATAATAGCGTTAAAACCATTGATGATGCTTTACTAGGAGCAATGTATATTATCGCGGAAAATATTTCCGATAATCCTAAATATCGTAAATGGATAAGAGATTATACTTATAAAAATGCTTTAATTATTTCTAAAATAAAGAAAAATGCTCATGATGAGAAAGAAATTTATAAAATATATTATGATTATAAGGATAATGTGATAAATATAAAAGCATATCGTGTTTTAGCGATTAATCGTGGGGAAAATGAAGGTGTATTAAATGTAAAAATAGATCTTGATGAAGTAACAATTATTGAATATTTAAAGAAAAATATTATTAAAAGGAATGATGTATCTAGTGCTAAAGTGGTAAATGAGGCAATTATTGATAGTTATAATCGTTTAATATCACCATCAATTGAAAGAGAAATTCGTAGTGAAATGACCGATAAAGCAAGTGAAGTAGCCATTAAAAATTTTATGGAAAATCTAGAGGCATTATTATTAACCCCACCAATGAAAGAAGTAAATGTTTTAGCCTTAGATCCAGCATATAGAACAGGATGTAAATTAGCGGTTTTAGATAAAACAGGAACTCCTCTTGCGATTGAAGTTATTTATCCTACACCGCCACATAATCAAATATTAGAATCTCGAAAGAAAGTATTAGAATTAATCGATAAATATCAAATAAATGTTGTAGCAATTGGTAATGGAACAGCATCACGGGAAAGTGAACAATTTATTGCAGATACTATTAAAGAGAGTAATCGTGATGTTAAATATGTAATGGTTAATGAAGCAGGTGCTTCAGTTTATTCCGCTAGTAAGGAAGGAATCAATGAATTTCCGGATTTAACGGTTGAAAAAAGAAGTGCTATTAGTATTGGAAGGCGACTTCAAGATGCTCTTTCCGAACTAGTTAAAATTGATCCTAAAAGCATTGGTGTTGGTTTATATCAACATGATGTAAAGCAAAAAGAATTAGATGAATCCCTTAACTTTGTGGTTACTAAAACAGTTAATAGGGTAGGGGTTAACCTTAATACTGCCTCATTCGAATTATTAAAATATGTGGCAGGTCTTAATAAAAAATCAATTGATGGTATTATCGCTTATCGTAATAAAGTTGGTAAATTTAATAACCGAAATGAACTATTAAAAGTTAAAGGTATAAGTGATAAAATTTATGAACAATCTATTGGTTTTCTTAGAATAATTGATGGAAATAATCCTCTTGATAAAACGGGAATACATCCAGAAAGTTATGATAAAACCATTAAATTATTAACTAAACTTGGATTTAGTTTAAATGATATTGGAACCGAAAAATTAATTGATACTTTAAATGATCTTGATTTAGATGAAATAAGTAATAAAGAAAATATTGATATATTTACTTTAGAAGATATTGTTAAGGCACTTATTAGTCCTAATCGTGATCCAAGGGATGATATTCCAAAACCAATTTTGAAGGGTGATGTATTAACGATTGAAGATTTAAAAATCGGGATGAAACTTCAAGGAACTGTAAGAAATGTGGTTGATTTTGGCGCTTTTGTCGATATTGGTTTACATAATGATGGTCTTGTTCATATATCAAAAATGAGTAATAGTTTTGTAAAACATCCTAGTGATTTATTAAAAGTAGGGGATATTATTACATGTTATGTTAGTGATATCGACAAAGAAAAAGAAAAAGTTAATTTAAGTTTAATAGAAGGGAAGTAAAATGGAAAAAATATATATTTTTGGACATAAAAATCCAGATACCGATTCAGTTACTAGTGCGATAAGTTTATCTTATTTAAAAAATAAATTAGGCCAAAAAACCGTTCCTTGTATTTTAGGAGAAGTTAATAATGAAACAAAATATGTTTTAAAATATTTTAATGAAAAAACACCAGTATATTTAAATGATACTAGATTACAAGTTAAAGATTTA
>JAZULI010000046.1:0-2346 GCA_045603025.1 Bacilli bacterium | reverse complement strand
ATATATTTTTGAGTCTGATAATGAATCAAAAATATCTAAAATATATGCAACAAAATCGATTGCAAAATTTCTTGTAGATATTACAAAAATTAAGAATGAATTTTCTACTGACCCTGATTTACGACAGGAAACGCGTATATTAAATGATTTAATAAACAATTTAATTCGTGGGTGGTCTGATACAGCTGCAAACGTATGTTCAACAATTGCGTATAAATTTCGTGAATTAGGCTTAACATTTAATGGAAAAGGTCGTAGATCTAATAATGTTAAATATACAAACTGGATCCATAAACGACAGAATGAAATGAATGAAGGCAATATTGAAGCTGCAAAACAATTATTATTTGCAGTTGCACACAGTTGTATTATGGATAAAGATGATAGTAGATATACAATGATTTCACAGTTAAAAGATGAATGTCGTAAATGTGGTATTAGATTAAATATGCACGACTATCATAAAATTAAATTAAAATTAAATAAGAAAACATTAGATTTACTTAATTCATTTGTTGATGATCGAAATTATAATAAGAATCCAATGTTTTATGAACATTTTATACCTGTAGATGATATTAAGAAAAAAATATATAGCTTAATTGAAGATAAAGAATTAACTGATAAAGAATTGTTATCAGAAATTGAGAAACAGATATCAGGTATGTTAACATGTTGGACAACTGTATATGAAAATTCTAAAATAAAAGATGCTACAGGTAGAGAAGACCCTTGGCAAGCATATAAAGATGCTGGTATTGATTTATGCACTCGAGAAGGTGAATTAATAAATTCAAGGGAAGAATTAGCATCTTTAGTATAGTACATTATTTATAATTATAATAATTATATTTTTTATTTAATAATTTTTATATGAGGCATTATAATGGATAAATTAAATAATCTTGACAAACGGCTTACAAAACTTGAGAAGAAATTACACATTTCAAATAAAAATTCTAAAAGAACAGATGAGGGTATTTTAAGCATTATTGCAAAGGTAGCACCAACAGTCATAAAGAATTTACCATTAATATTAAAAATATTAGGCGAGTTAAAAGAATTATTTAAAGATGAGCCAGACAAAGTAAAAGTGCTTGATGAAATTGTTAATGAGCTTCCAAAAGAAAAAGCTTAATTAATTATTTAACATAATATCAAATAAATGATAAGTGATTTATTTTGGAAAACTTTACATGTGTAAAGTAATAGGTTAAAATCCTATCGCTCATCTATATATTTAATACGTATTAAATATATATCATACTAGCTGCAGATGGTATGACGTTTAACAAATACGACAATTTGTTAATACAAGAAAACCCAGCGAATAGATTAATTTCTATTTTGCTGGGTTTAATTTTATTTAATTTTATTTAATTATTTATTATATGAAAATTTAATAAATATCATTATATAATAATTTTTCGAGTTTTCTAATACGATATTCAAGTACTAAATTTCTTTTTACTTTATATCTTTTATTTTCAACCTTATTAGTAGTATTTTCGATTGGTTGTGTTATACCATATACTTTTTCAATTTGATCTTTTAATGTACTATACATATTGTCCATATTAAATACTGAACCTTCAGGCATTAATGTATTAAATGTATCTCTATCATTATTTAACAAAGCATTTCTTACTTTTGTTGCGGAAATATTATCTTCTGCTTTTTCATCACGTGGAACTTCAATCATTTCAAAATCATCAGATAAACCAGCTAAATCATGATATTTATTAGCCATTTTAGCATAACCAGCTAATCTATCTGTACCACAAGACCAGGAAGCAATTTCATATCCTTTTTCTTTTAATAGAATACCAATTTTAACAATATCAGCTGATTTAACAGGAATAACTTCAACAATATTATTATCATTTGCAAAAAAGTCATTATATAATGATGTTAACATTGTTGTAGGAAATGGGTGTTTTTTATCAGGGCTTTCTGTAAGAATCATACAAATTACAGAAGGTAAATTTTTTTGACGACGTGCAGCATCTACAAGGAAATAATGTCCTTTTGTAAAAGGTTGAAATCTACCAACAATTAAATTAACACGTTCCATATAATATATCCTTATATATAAATTAATTTATGATTAATAAATAATACTGTATTTTATTATGTATAATACTATATTTGATATTTATATTATTTAATGATGTAAAGTTCTTTAATTATATTGAAGTACAAATACAATAATATTAAAGAAAATATTTTTTGATATATTAGATTTAATAAAATATTTAATATTTATTTATAATAATATAATTTTTATTACATTATTTAAATAACAGATAAATATAATACATTATATTATTAAACTACTGAACAAAT
>JAZULI010000045.1:0-4244 GCA_045603025.1 Bacilli bacterium | reverse complement strand
CTGATGAAATATCCTGTTTATCGTTTTTTAAGACCTATTATCTGGTTTTTAATGAAAATATTATTTAGAGTTAAATATATTAATAAAAAAAATATTCCTAAAAAAGGTCCATATATTTTAGTAGGAAATCATAAGAGTAATTTGGATTGTGTTTTAGTAATATCATCTGTTAAAGAAACTGTTCATTTTCTTGCTAAAAAGGAACTTATTGATAGTAAGTTAGGTTTTTTCTTTAAATGGATGGGAATTATTCCAGTTGATCGTAAAAAACGAAATAAAGAAGCGATGGATAGTGCTAGAGATATTTTAAGTAATAAAGGTGTTGTAGGGATTTTTCCTGAAGGTACTTTTAATAATACGGAATATGTTATTCGACCATTTAAAATGGGGGCTGTAAAACTTGCACATGACATGAATGTATCAATTGTTCCATTTGCAATTGTTGGGGATTATAAGTTATTTCATCGTACTAAAATAATTTTTGGTAAACCATATAAAATTAAAACAAAAGATTTAAAAGGAGAGAATATTACTTTAATGAATAAAGTAATTAGATTAATGAAAAATGAAAATAATAGAGAAGATTAAAAATTTTGGTAAACCTAATGCGCCTTGGAATAAATATTATTCTAAGGAAGAGAAGAATTTTAAGGTTCCTAATAAAACAATATATGAATTATTAAAAGACAGTTGCCTAGAGTATGCTAATTATAATGCAATTAATTATTTTGGAACCAAAATTACTTTTAAAACTTTCCTTAAAGAAATTGATAAAGTAGCTTGTTCTTTTAGGAGTCAAGGTATTCGTCGTGGGGATATTGTAACTTTATGTATGCCAAATACTCCTGAAGCGTTAATTTGTTTTTATGCTCTTAATAAAATAGGGGCGATTGCTGAAATGGTGCATCCGTTATCAAGTGAAGTAGAAATAAAAAATTATTTAAATGCTACTGGTAGTGTTATGCTTGTAATGATTGATTTATGTTATGAAAAAATTAAGAATATTCTTCATGAAACGAATGTTTATAAAACAGTTGTAGTATCTGCAAAAGATTCGATGCCTTTTTGGCTTGGTGTTGGGTATGCTTTTACAAAGGGAGCTCATATTTTAAAACCTAGTCGTCATGGTGAATATATTTATTGGAAAGAATTTGTTTCTTTAGGTAGAAATTATCAAAATGATCCTAGTGGTGATGTTAAAATAGAAGATCCTGCCCTTATTTTACATAGTGGGGGAACAACGGGTAATCCTAAAAGTATTGTTTTAAGCAGTTATAATGTAAATGCCTTAGCGATGCAAGGAAGATTAGAATTAACTTATGTTAATGCGGGGGATAGTATTTTAGGTGTTTTACCAATATTTCATGGTTTTGGTCTAGGTGTTACAATGCATTGTGCTTTTTGTAAAGGCGTTGAAGTTATTTTAATTCCACAATTTGATTCGAAAAAATTTGATAAGTTACTAATTAAAAATCGTCCAAATGTTGTAATGGGTGTACCTACTTTATATGAAGCTTTATTAAATACGAAAAACGATAAAATTGATTTAAGTTTCATTAAGTGTATTGTATCAGGCGGCGATAGTATGAATGAATCACTTATCCGAAAAATTAATACATTTTTAGAAAATCATGGAAGTCGTGCTAAAATAATTCAAGGATATGGAATGACCGAAGCTTTGGCGGCAGTTTGTGTATCTTTTAAAGAAGTTTCTAATAAAGAAGGAAGTATTGGTATTCCACTTCCAGGTAATTATTTGAAAATAGTGACACCCAATACGCAAAATGAAGTACCAGTTGGAACTGATGGAGAAATTTGTATTACCGGTCCAACGGTTATGATGGGATATCTTGATAATGAAAAAGAAACTAATGAAATCCTTCAAATGCATAAAGATGGTCGCATATGGCTTCATACTGGTGATATGGGATATATGGATAATGATGGCGTATTTTTCTATCGTCAACGAATTAAGAGAATGTTAATAACTAGTGGATATAATGTTTATCCAAGCCAAATAGAAGAAGTTATTGAAAGCCATGAAGCGGTATTAAATTGTACCGTAATTGGGATTCCTCATCCTTATAAAATCCAAGTTGCGAAAGCCTTTATTGTTTTAAAAAATGGCTATAGTGATAGTTTATCTACTAAAAATGGCATTAAAGAATATTGTAAAAAACATTTAGCGGTTTATTCGGTTCCTTATGAATTTGAATTCCGAAAAAGTTTACCGAAAACAATGATTGGTAAAGTTGATTTTAAAAAATTGCAAGAGGAAGAAAGTAGTAAAAATGAAAAATAGTAATTTACCAGAAAAATTTTATAAATTTATTAAACCAATTTTAGGAACTTTATATAGACTTTATTATAACCCTAAAATTATTGGTAAAGAAAATATTCCTAAAGATGGTTCAATATTAATTGTAGGAAATCATAAACATATAATGGATCAATGTAATATAATTATTTCGACGAAAAGAGTTGTTCATTATATGGCTAAAAAAGAATATTTTGATAATAAAAAAGTAGCTTGGTTTTTTAAAGCTGCTGGTTGTATTTCAGTTGATCGAAGTAAAAAAGATGAAGATGCTAAAGCCGCAGCCTTAAAAGTTTTAAATGAAGGTGGTGCGATTGGATTATTTCCAGAAGGTACAAGAAATAAGACAGATGCCTTTCTTCTACCATTTAAATTTGGTGCTGTTTCGATGGCTAAAAAGACCGATTCATATTTAGTACCATTTGGAATTAGTGGAGATTATAAATTTCGTAGTAAAAATTTAGTAGTTCGAATAGGAAAACCTTTTAAAATAAATAATATATCTTTAGAAGAAGCGAATGAAATGCTTGCCAGAAGAATTGGTAAATTAATGAAGAAAAAATAGTTTGCATTTCTTGGAATACTATGCTATAATCACATACGTGTGGTCCGCTTGTATTAATTAATAATGACCATATTATTAAGAAAAGGAGTGATAAAATGAACGTAATCGATAAGATAACTAAAGAACAAATCAATCCTAATGTTCCAGAATTTCGTGTTGGAGATACTGTTAGAGTTGATGTAAAGATTATCGAAGGTAAACGTGAACGTATTCAAGCTTTTGAAGGTATTGTTATATCTCGTCGTGGTGCAGGTATATCTGAAACATTTACTGTAAGAAAAGATTCTTATGGTGTTGGTGTTGAAAGAAATTTCCCTGTTAATTCACCAAAGATTGCCAATATTACCGTTGTTAAAAAAGGAAAAGTACGTCGCGCTAAATTAACATTCTTAAGAGATGTTAAAGGTCAATACAAAATAAAAGAAAGAGCATAAAGATAAGGGGGACCTTATCTTTTTTGGTATAGAGGATGAAAAGAGAAAAAGGAATTAAAATATTTAAAGAAATAATGTCATATGTCATAATTATTGTTGTTGTTTTACTAATTAAAAAGTTTATTTTTACTCCAATTAGAGTTAATGGTGAAAGTATGTATCCAACACTTAAACATAATGATTTAATGATTTTAAATGAAATTGGTTATTATTTAAATGGGGTAGAACGTTTTGATGTTGTAGTAGTAAATGTTAATGGGGAAAAAATTATTAAAAGAGTAATTGGATTACCTGGGGATAAAATAGAATATAAAGATAATAAATTATATGTAAATGATGAAGAGGTTAAGGAAGATTTTACTCATGATGATACCCTAGATTTTTCCGTTAATGAAGATTTAGGACATGAAATTATTCCTGAAGGTTATTATTTTGTTGTTGGGGATAATCGTGATGATTCTCTTGATTCAAGAATAATTGGTTTAGTAGGTAAAAAACAAATTATGGGAAAAACTAATTTTATTTTTTATCCATTTAAACGTTTTGGAAATATTAAATAAGGTGAATGAATGAATTACAGTTTTAGAAAATGTGAATATCATGATTTAGATTATATTTTAAAATTAAAAGAATTAGGATTAAAATGGTATATTGATGTTATTTATGGGTGGGATGAAGTAATTCAAAAAGAAAAAACACTTGAAGAATTATCTAAACATATTAATGATATGAAAATAATTACGATTGAAAGTATTGATGTAGGAATAACAACTTTTTATAAAGAAAATGATATATATATTATTGGTTTAATTATAATTCATCCAGATTATCAGAATAAGGGAATTGCCACTAAAATACTATCTAATTATATTAATATAGCTAAAGATAATAAAAAGAAAATAATTATTAAGACATATAAAGAAAATCC
>JAZULI010000044.1:0-5108 GCA_045603025.1 Bacilli bacterium | reverse complement strand
TTTAATAATATCTAAGTTACTTTTATAATTATTATATAATGAATTATTTTCAAATACATATATATTTTTATTTAGTGATACGCTATGAAATATATTAATTAAAATATAATAGAAGCTTACACATAATACTACAATAATTATAAAATTATTAATAACAGATATATATTCTTTACAAAAATTTTTCATTAGGAAACAACCTTTAATTCAACTTTATAATGATAGTGTTTTCCCTCATTATCGGTTGAACTACTATTTAACCATACTTTTAATTCATAATCATTAGTCCCTTTACCATCAATTTTGCGAGAATCAATTATCTTATTTTCAATTTGATCTAATCTTCCATCATTAATAACTTCATTATTTAAAATCAATTGATAATTAAGTTCTTGCGGTTTTAATAATGTTTTATTAGTACAACCATCATTTATTTGAATAGGAGGTACTTCAACAAAAATTAAATCATATCTTGCATCCATGGGTCCATTATTTTCAATGGTAAACTTATAACCTTCTACATTAATTGGCTCTTCAATGCCTTCTTCATATGTCGCATATATTTTATTTTTATCTTTTAACACAATACTATTTCCCTTGTCTAAGCCACTTAAATTTCCATCACTGCCTAATCTCAAAAAATAGTGATACCAGAAATAGAAGGAAATTACACTAAAAAGTATGATAAATAATATTAATATTGGTACAATAACTTTATTCTTCATTTACTTTTTTACCTTTCCTTTTTGTGATTCTATTTTCCTTTTTAACATTCTTTACTAATTTTATAATATCGGAAATTATAATACCCAAACATGGAATAACAACAGCAATAATCCATCCATATGAAGTTGCTAAAAACGATTGAATATATCCTATTTTAGGAATCACCATTATAACTTTTCCATATATTTGACCGGCCTTAACTGGCAATCGATCACGGGTGGTATTGTGATCTCCTTTAGTAACATAAACAGTTTCATCATTTTCTTCAATTATATCAACTATTCTATGCGTAATCATAATTCCATAAAAATATGGATCTTCTGACTTATAAGTTATAATATCCCCTATTTTTAACATTTCATCATCATATCTTTTAATAACAATAGCATCTTTAATTTTTATTGTTGGCTCCATACTACCAGAAACAATAACATAAGCACCATATAAAGGAGCAACCCATTCTGTAGTATTTTCACGTTTTTTAATATCAATAAAATATAATAAAATAAGTATACCTATTAAAATTAATATAACAATTATTGAATACATAAAAACGCTAGCCATATAATTTAAAAGCCACTTAATATCTTTCCATAAATTTTTCATAATATCACACCTCTATTTTGCATATACATTTATTTTTATTGAAAACTTTTTATTCAATGTTTGATTATTTAAAGGAGCATCTTCCGAAAACCACATTCTTAAAATAAAATCTTTTTGTCCCCTTTTAACCTCTTCTTTACTAATCTTTCCACTATGAATTATTTTTTCACGATTATTATTCTTATTTGCAGTAGCATTTTCATAATCTGAAAACACTTTTACTTTTCCGTTAGGCCTCAATGTATTTTCTAAAGGAACATCATCTGATTCTAAATAAATCTTAACATGATCCCCACTTAACGTACAATCATTCATCATTTCAGCAGTTATTTCATAATAGCGGTTTTTTGATTTATTACCAAAATATAATGAAAATTCAAAGGTATTATACTCTCCAATTAAATTTTTACCTACAGCATCAGTTGTTGGAAACATATTTTCAATATAAATACCATTTCCAATTGTCTCCTTTTCTTTATAACTAAAAATAAAATCTTCTTTATCAACATGTCCTGGATCACCTGGTACCGGCGTAATTGGAATCATTATCGTATTAAAATTCATATTTTTTCCACTACTTAATAGTCGAATAATTGAAAATGATAGACCCAATGAAACTAAAATCATAATTACAGTTATTAGGATAATTAAAATAAGTTGTTTATATTGTAATTTATCTCGTTCTGCCTTACGTTCTTCTTTTTCTTCAATTTTATCTACTTTATTTTCTTTTTTATTATCCACGAGCAAACCTCCATACAATAAAATAGTATCATATCCATGTCAATTTTACAATTGTAAAGATTAAAAAAAATAGTTTTTATGATTATTTAACTATTTTCTTTACATATTATATTAATTTAAATATTTTGTTTCTTATTAGCAATATTATCTTTAATCATTTTAATAAACTCTTCTAAGTCCATAGAATTAGTTTCATTATTTCCATGAGTACGATAATTTACTGACTTAGAATCACGTTCTTTATCACCTAAAACAAGTGTTAAAGGTATTTTCTTTGTTTGACTATCACGCATGCGATAACCTAATTTTTCATTACGATCATCTAATTTAACTCGAATATTTTCTTTTAATAAACGTTCATATACTTCTTTGGCATATTCTAAGTGATATTCATTATTAACTGGTATTATATTAACTTGTACAGGACTTAACCAAAGTGGAAAACATCCGGCATAATGTTCAATTAATATACCAATAAATCTTTCAATTGATCCATAAATAACACGATGTAACATAACTGGACGTTTTTTACTACCATCACGATCAACATATGTTAAATCAAAACGTTCTGGTAAATTCATATCTAATTGAATTGTTCCACATTGCCATACTCTACCTAATGAATCTTTAATATGGAAATCAAGTTTAGGACCATAGAAAGCCCCATCACCAGGATTAATCTTACATTTATGTCCTGCTTTATTACAAGCCCCTTCTAGTGCTTTTTCACTCTTATTCCAAATTTCAATATTACCAATATATTTTTCTTCAGGTCTTGTTGATAATTCAATATCATATGTTAAACCAAATAATTTATATATACGATCAACAAAGTTAATTAAACGAACTACTTCATCTTCAATTTGATCTTCCCTCATAAAAATATGAGCATCATCTTGCGTAAATGTCCTAACTCTAAATAAACCATTTAAAGCACCACTAGCTTCATGACGATGAACAAGACCTAACTCACCAACACGAAGTGGTAAATCTTTATAAGAATATAATGAATTTTTATAAACTAACATACCACCAGGACAATTCATTGGCTTAATAGCGAAAGTTTTTTCATCAATTTCACTTGTATACATATTTTCACGATAATTAAACCAGTGACCAGATACTTCCCATAAATCTTTATTTAGCATAATTGGTGTTTTAATAAATTCATATCCTTCTTTAGTATGTTCTTCATACCAGAAATTTTCAAGTTCATTTCGTAAAATCATACCATTATGTAAGAAAAATGGAAAACCAGGTCCATATTCACTAATCATAAATAAATCAAGTTCTCTTCCTAATTTTTTATGATCACGTCTCTTCGCTTCTTCTAAAAAATTAAGATGTTCTGCTAATTCTTCTTCTGTTTCAAAACATACTCCATAAATACGTTGAAGCATCTTATTATTAGCGTCCCCCTTCCAATAAGCCCCACTAGTTTTTAATAATTTAAAGTTCTTTAATAATTTAACAGTCTCAACATGAGGTCCCCGACAAAGGTCAGTAAAATCACCTTGGGTATAACAAGAAATAACCGTATCATCTTCCATGTTATTAATTAAATCAATTTTATAAGAATCATCACTAAATTTTTCTAATGCTTCTTCACGACTTAATTCCTGACGAATAATTCGTTTACCATCCTTAGAAATCTTTTTCATCTCTTTTTCAATTTTAGCAAAATCCTCTTCTTTAATAACATCATCACCTAAATCAATGTCATAATAAAAACCTTCTTCAATTACTGGTCCTACCCAAAATTTAGCATGTGGGTATAAATGTTTTACCGCCTGTGCCAGTAAATGCGCACAACTATGATTTAATATACTTAATTTTTCATCTTCTTTAATATTTTTCATTAAAATTCCTCCATTCTTAATTTCATTTTATCTCTTTTATATTGTTTTATTTTAGGATCCTTTTTATTTCTTATAGCATTCGTTACCACTTTTTGTTCAAAATACTGACCATTCTTTTTTAATTTCTTTCTTAGTTTTAACAATTCATCTTTCGATAAATTATCAAGCATCATTTCATCAAAATAAATATTTTCTTTTTCAGAATAACAATCATATTCATCAAATAAAATATTTACTTTCAAATGAGGATTAATGTAAGGTAGAATATTACAATTACAATCATGAACCATAATCACTTCACCATTATATATTAATGATTTATCTTTCTCCAGTTCAAAAAAACTCATTCTTTTAATATTTGGAAGCAATATTTTAATATCCTTATGGGTTAGCTTATTAACTTTTAAGTCATTATTAACAATCCCATAATAACTTTCTAAGAAACTAATTAAATCAATACTTTTCATAAATCCCCCAACAAAAAAAGAATAGTACATAGGAGTGCAATGCACGGTACCATCCTTTATTTAACTTAATTTGATAACGGTTAACCCGGGAACATCTTTCGAGTCCAATTCATAGGTAGTAATTTATATTATCATAATTAGTTTCCACCAACCACTAACTCTCTTAATAATCAAAATATAAATCGAGTCCTAATCAAAACATTTATAGATTTATTATAACATTAAATTATTTAATGTCAATTATTTAATACAATTTACGTAAAAAAGTATAAAAAAACTAGCTAATTACTTAACTAGTTCTAATATATCAACTAATGCACCATCGCCACGACGTTCATTAACTTTTAATATTCTTGTATATCCACCATTGCGATTTTCATAACGTTTTGCTAAATCATTGAATATTTTATCAACAACTTCTGTATCATTATGTAAAAAAGCTAAAGCGTTTCTTCTTGAAACTAAATCTCCTCGTTTTCCTAAAGTAATCATTTTATCAACAAATTTTCTTACTTCTTTTGCACGAGTTTCGGTTGTCATTATTCTTTCTTTCATAATAACTTCCTTCGTTAAAGTTGCAAGCATACTTCTTCTATGTTTGTTATCTACTCCTAATTTTCTATATGCCATACATTACCTCCTATTATTCACTATCACGTAAATCTAAGCCTAATTCTTTAATTTTGTCTAATACTTCTTTTAAAGATTT
>JAZULI010000043.1:0-5620 GCA_045603025.1 Bacilli bacterium | reverse complement strand
ACTATGAAGTTTATTTAGAAAATGATAATGATAAATTTTTGTTTGTTAATATTAATACTCTTAACTATAATAATGAGATAAAAATGAAAGTAAGTGGGGATAATTTATCTTTTAATTACCAAGATGATATATTTGTAATTACGGATAATGCAAAGTCAATACGAAAAATTATTTAGTATTAACAAATTTACTTTAATGGTAAATTAGTATTGATTTTTATAAATATTGTATGGTATTATATTTGAGTAAGTGCAAGAAATGGACCCTTAGCTCAGTTGGTTAGAGCATCCGGCTCATAACCGGGCGGTCATAGGTTCGAGTCCTATAGGGTCCACCACTTATTTAAAGCGGGTATGGCGGAATTGGCAGACGCGCTGGTCTTAGGAACCAGTACTTCGGTGTGCAGGTTCAACTCCTGTTACCCGCACCACTTTTGATATTAAGCAAGTTTTACTTGCTTTTTTTGTTGTACTTTAATATTAACGAACTTTGATGTTTGTTTTTTAGTATATTTAAAATAATTTTACCAATAATAAAATTGGTGATATTAATGAGTATATGGAATTTACATGAGAAAAAAAGAGAATATATGAAATTAGATCAAGATATTTCAGTTGATGTTTTAATTATTGGTGGCGGTTTAACTGGTCTTAATACAGCTTATTATCTTCAAAGTATGGAAAATATTTGTGTTGTTGATGCCAATATTGTTGGTCATGGAGTTACCTTAAATTCAACGGCTAAAATTAATTATTTTCAACAAGGTATTTATTCTCAAATAAAAGAAACTACTAATTATGAAAAAGCTAAGAAATATTTAGTTTTACAAAAAGAAGCAATTGATAATTTAAAGAAAATTATTAAAGTTGAAAAAATAAATTGTGATTTTAAAAAGGTTCCTTCGTATGTTTTTGCTAATTCAAAGAAAGAAATTAATACTTTAGAAAAAGAAGTTGAATTTCTAAGAGAAAATGATTGTATTGTCAAAGAGGGAAAATTACCATGTGATACTTTATCATATAAATCTTATTATGTTGAAGATACTTATATTTTTAATCCAATTAAATATTTAACTGGTTTATATAAAATATTAAGAGATAAAGGAATTAATATTTATGAAAAAACTAAAATAATTGATATAAAAAAGGTCGACAATGGTTATTTGTGTTATACAGAAAATCATAAAATTAAAGCTAAGAAAGTTGTTCTTGCATGCCATTATCCTTTCTTTTTATTTCCGATGTTAATGCCACTTCGTTGTTCCTTAGAAAAATCATATATTATCGTTAGCAAAGTAGAAAAAGATGGAAAGTATACATGTATTAATAATAATTATCCTGTATATTCTGAAAGATTTTATAATGATGGAAAAAATATTTATCAAATATCACTTGCTAAAAGTAATGATTTGTCTAAAACCCAAGATAATGAATATTTCTTTAAGCGAGTTAAAGAAATATTTAAGTTAAAAGAAGAAAATATCGTTATGAAATATACTAATTGTGATATTATGACCCCGGATCATATGCCTTATATTGGTAAAATTAAAGATAATTTATATATAGCGGTTGGTTATAATACATGGGGAATGACTAATAGTATTGTATCAGCTAAAATAATTGCTAATTTAATATATGGTGTAATTGATGAATATAATGATGCTTTTAATCCTAATCGTTTTGGTATACCTAATATCTTAAAAATCCCTAGTTATCTTTATAATAATGCTAAAACATTTATTGGAACTAAAATTAATAAGAATAAGTCATGGTATTCGAAAAAAGTAAAGTTTATAAATAAAAATGGTAAATCTTTAGGTATTTATGAAGATGAGTTTGGAAAAGAACATATAGTCTATAACAAATGTCCACATTTAGGTTGTAGCTTATTATTTAATGAAGTAGAAAAAACATGGGATTGTCCTTGTCATTCTTCAAGATATGATTTAGATGGTCATTGTATAAAAGGTCCTAGTAATTATGATATTTCATATAAAATTGACTAAGTTAATATTTTAAAACTTAGTTTTTTTCGCATATAAGTAAACGTTTGTCATAATAATATTAAATAATATATTTAGATGTAAGATATAATAATATATTTGATGAATATATGGATATTTAGAAATTTTATTATTGATTATAATAAAAAAGATTTTTATCCAAAAGGTTTTGGGGAATATTGATTAAATAAACTAATTAACAATTTTGAATGTTGTTTTGTTTCTACTATTAGTTCTTGTTTATGTGAAATAATTCTTTATTTTTTGGTTATATTTTTAGTTATTTTAATTATTCGATATTTTGCTAAATTTATTTTTTAGAAACTTAAATTGTAAATCTTGTATTTTTTTTATTAATATGTTATAGTAAGTTCATATTTAAATCCATTGAAGAAGAGGAGTACATTATAATTTATTAAAGAGAGTTAGTGGTAGGTGAAAACTAATATAATAATAATGGAAGGTAGCTTTGGAGGAGTATATTTGAATGTAGTAGAATATAATGTTTATCGCATTAAGATAAAGAGGTAATATAGTAAAAATAATATATTACAAATTAAGGTGGTACCACGAACTTCGTCCTTTGGATGAAGTTTTTTTATTTATAAGGAGGATATTATGGATTTTGAAAAAGATATTTTAGTTTTTGAGGATTATATTAAACAAAATTATGATTTAAACAATGGCTTAATTCTTGAAAAATATATTCACACATTAATGGTTGTTAGGGTAATGATTAATTTGTGTCAAAAGATGAGTTTAAATGAAGAGGATACTCAATTAGCAATTTATATGGCATTATTTCATGATTTAGGAAGATTTAAGGAAGTAGTTAGACAAAATGAATTTAATAATTTAAAGTTTGATCATGGTTCATATAGTAATAAAATTTTATTTAATGATGAATTTATTAAAGAATTTCCTATTAATGAAGAAGATTATTTAATAATAAGAAAAGCTATTTATTATCACAATAAAAAAGATTTAGGGAATGATTTAACAGAAAGAGAAGAATTTTTCAGTAAATTATTACGTGATGCTGATCGGATAGATATTTTTAGGGTATTATCCTATAATGATAATTTGTTTGATGGTGTATCAAGTAGTGATATTTTAAGTGATTTTTATAATGGTATTAGTATGTCATTAAAGAAAATTAAAACTAAAGGAGATAAAGTCGTCTTGCGTTTTGGATTTGTTAAAATTTTTAGTTTTAAAGAATCGTTTGAAGTGTTAAGGGAAACTGGATATTTCCAAAAGTATGTAAATTCAATTAATGTTTTAGAACATGAACAAGAATTATTTAATGAATTATGTGAAGAAATAAATGTTATTTTAGAAGGAGAAAAGAATTATGTTAGAAAAAAAGTATGACCATTTAATGGTTGAAAAAGATAAATATGAATTTTGGCTTAAGAATAAGTGTTTTGATTGTGGGGATAAAACGAAACCAGCGTATTGTATTGTTATTCCACCACCAAATGTAACCGGAAAACTACATTTAGGACATGCTTGGGATACTGCATTACAAGATGCTTTAATTCGTTACAAAAGAATGAATGGTTTTGATACATTATGGTTACCAGGAATGGATCATGCGGCTATTTCAACAGAGGCTAAGGTTGTTGCTAAACTTAAAAGTGAGGGTATTAATAAATATGAATTAGGTCGCGAAGGATTTTTAAAAGAGGCTTGGGCTTGGAAAGAAAAATATGGAAATAATATTCGCGAACAATGGGCTAAATTAGGATTAAGTCTTGATTATTCAAGAGAACGTTTTACGCTTGATGAAGGATTAAATAAGGCGGTTACTAAGGTATTTATTGATTTATATAATAAAGGATTAATTTATCGTGGTAAACGTATTATAAACTGGGATCCTGAAGCGAAAACGGCTTTATCTAATGAAGAAGTTATTTATAAAGAAGAAAAAGGTGCCTTTTATCATTTAAAATATTATTTAGAAGATAAAAGTTCTTATTTAGAGGTTGCAACAACCCGTCCTGAAACTTTATTTGGTGATACAGCAGTAGCAGTTAATCCAAAAGATGAACGTTATAAAGATTTAATTGGTAAAAAGGTAATACTTCCAATTGTTAATAAATTAATTCCAATTGTTGGTGATATTCATGCTGATCCAGAATTTGGAACAGGTGTCGTTAAAATAACACCAGCACATGACCCTAATGACTATGAAGTTGGAATTCGTCATAATTTAGAGATGGTTGTGGTAATGAATCCTGATGCAACGATGAATGAAAATGCTAAAGGATATGAAGGATTAACAAGAGAAGAATGTCGTAAAAAATTAGTAAAAGACTTAGAAGAGGCTGATTTATTAATTGAAATAGAAGAAATTACTCATAGTGTAGGTCATTCTGAAAGAACTAATGTTTTAGTTGAACCTTATTTATCTAATCAATGGTTTGTAAAAATGGATTCCTTAGCTAAAAGGGTTTTAGATAATCAAAAAGATAATGATAATAAAGTTAATTTTTATCCAGCTCGTTTTGAAAAAATCTTAAATAATTGGATGAGTGATTGTCATGATTGGTGTATATCACGACAATTATGGTGGGGACATAGAATTCCAGCTTGGTATCGTGGTGATGAAATCTATGTAGGAGAAGAAGCACCTAGTGGTGAAGATTGGGTTCAAGATGAAGATGTACTTGATACATGGTTTTCAAGTGGATTATGGCCTTTTTCAACATTAGGATGGCCTGAGAAGACTGATGATTTAGAAAGATATTTTCCAAATGATTGTTTAGTGACTGGTTATGATATTATTTTCTTTTGGGTTGCTAGAATGGTATTCCAATCACTTGAATTTACAGATAAACGTCCATTTAAAGATTGTTTAATTCATGGATTAATTCGTGATAAAGAAGGACGTAAAATGAGTAAATCATTAGGTAATGGAATAGATCCAATGGATGTTATTGAAGAATATGGTAATGATTCTCTTCGTTATTTCTTATTAACTAATAGTGCACCTGGTGCTGATTTAAGATATGATTCCGATAAAGTAAAATCATCTTGGAATTTTATTAATAAACTATGGAATGCTTCAAGATTTTGTCTATTAAATATGGAAGATTTTAGTGAAAGTGATTATAGTCTTTCTAATTTAAAAGAAATTGATAAGTGGATTTTAACAAAATTAAATAAAACTATTAATGAAGTAGTTAAATATATGGAAAAATATGAATTCCATAATGTCGCATCATCATTATACAGTTTTATTTGGGATGATTTCTGTGATAATTATATTGAGTTATCAAAATTCTCACTAGATGATAATAGCACTAAGTCAACTTTACATTATGTAATTGAATGTATCGTTAAAATGCACCATCCATTTATGCCATTTGTAACAGAAGAGATATATTTAAAATTACCACTTCATAAAGATTATTCAATTATGATTAGTGAATACCCAAAATATAATAAAGAATTAGTTTTTGAAACTGAATGTGAAAAAATTGATTATATGATAGAATTTATTCGTAATTTTAGAAATATTAAAGCTGAAAATAATATGACAAAAGATTTAAAAGTAAAAATTAATAATTCTGAAGATTATTCATTAATTATTAAAATGTTAAAATTACAAGA
>JAZULI010000042.1:0-1692 GCA_045603025.1 Bacilli bacterium | reverse complement strand
AACAATATCATATTATTTCGCAAGATGTTGCGGCAGGAACTTTTACAAAAGATATTAGCAAAATTACCTTTATTATTTCCAATGGACCTAATTATCAAAAAGAAGTTATTGTTCCAAGCTTTATTGGATGGAAATTTGATGATGTTATTAAATATATTGAAGATAATTTTTTAAATAATGTAGAAATCAACTTTATTGAATCAACTAAAACACCCAATACTGTAATTAATCAAGTTGGTAGTGGAACAATGAAAAGAAATGATTTAATTAAATTAGATTTCTCTCTTGATGAAATTAATGATATTGAAATAATTGATTTTACAAATAAAAGTTTATTATATAGTACCTCATGGTTAAAAATGCATGGTTTTAAATATGAAATAGAATATGTTTATAATGATAATATTAATAAAGATTTTATTGTAAATCAAAGTAGTAAAAATGAAGTTAAAAATCCTAAAGAAGATGTTATAAAATTAACGGTATCAAAAGGAGCCATGATTGTTTTACCAGATATTAAAGAAATGAGTCAAGATGAATTAAATAAATGGATTATGGATAATAATTTAAAAATTAATTATAAAGAAACCTATGATGAAGAAATTCCATTTGGAGATATTATTGATATTGATATTGAAAAAGGTGAAGTTATTGAAGTTGGTAATACTATTAATGTAACTATTTCTAAAGGAAAACTTGAAATGATTAAACTAACTACTCTAACCGATTTCTATTTATGGGCTGATCAAAATAATGTTAGTTATAATGTTGAATACGAATATAGTAATAGTATTAAAAAGGATGAAATAATTAAAGCAAGCCATCAAACTGGTGATTTAATTAAAGATGATGATACCGTAATTATTTATATCTCCAAAGGAAAAAGTGTTACAGTTCCTAACTTTGTTTCAATGAGTAAAACAAATATTCAAAATAAATGTAATGAATTGAATCTAAGTTGTAGTTTTTCATATGGTAGTTATACTGAAAATACAAAAAGAGATATCGCTATATCGCAATCAAAGAAACAAGGAACAACAGTTTCAGAAGGTACTAATTTAGTTATTACCTTAAGTAGTGGTATTTATGAAAAAGTTACCATTCCAAATTTTGTTGGTAAAAGTAAAACAGAAATTACTAATACTTGTAAAAAAATAGGTTTAAATTGCAGTTTTACATATCAAAGTTCATTCTCATCAACCGCTAAAGATATCGCTGTAAAACAATCAAAAACCGGTACCGTTAATAAAGGTTCAAGTCTATCTATTACTTTAAGTAAAGGACCTGCTAAAACCTATACTGTTGTCATTGATCCTAATCAATTAACCGCTGGTAATGCAAATGCTACCAAAAATACCTTAAAATCAAAATTAGAAGCCGCATGTCCTGGCGTAACATTTACATTTACCCTACAAAAAGCCAATTCCGCTATTGGATATTTAGCTCAAAACAGTCAAGTTAAAGTTGGTAAAAATACCTTTACCCAAGGAATGACTTACAAAGTAATAATTAATAGCAATTAAAAATGTTGGAAAACCCAACATTTTTTTATTATTTAATTATTATTATCATCAATTATTTTTTTTACTTCTTCAATCGATAAATTAGTTATTTCAGCTATTATATCAATAGAGAAGTTTTTTTTATTCATATTAATAACTGTTTCAATTGTTTTAGCATTCTTACCTTCTA
>JAZULI010000041.1:0-1580 GCA_045603025.1 Bacilli bacterium | reverse complement strand
GTTATTCTTTCATAATAAACTTTTATTACATTTTCACCACTATTTTTAATATTTATTGGATTAGTTGTAATAGATTTATATTCATAACCTGTTTTTAAATTAGCATTAATCATTTCTTGAGTTACTTTAATTTCTGTATCTTTAATAGCTTGACCAGTTACAGTTTTATTACTATCAATTACATTATCATAATAATATTCAATACGATAATTGTATTTATTTTGTTCCCAATATACAGAAGGGTTAACATTTGATGTAATTGTTTGACTTTGATTGTATGCATCGGTATAAGTTAAGGTAAAACCATCATTTGTTGGATACCAACCAGTAGTTGAATCACCATCAATTGTTATATAAAAACTTCCCATCGAAGTCCATTCTTCTGTAATTGTTGGTACAGTTAAAGTTGTACTTCCACTTGTTAGTGAGAATCCACTTCCTAATTTATCAGTTACAGTAGCATTACTACCAGCAGGAGTTTGTGTTGTAATACTTCCTGCAATATTAGTTAATGCTCCACCAACAGCATTTGCATCAGCATTAAAATAATAATTTGTTGTAACACCATTAACTGTTGAACTTGGTGTTGCAATTGCCTTTAATGTATTTTCAGCATCACTGTTTCTTGGTACTTCATAACCGATTGAATAGATTTTAGCGTTTGCTTTTATTTGTGTTGCAACTGATAAGGCAGCAGCTTCAGCATCATCATCATGACCTTGTCCAGTTCCGGCAGTTGAACCATTACTATTATAATAGAATGTTGGTGAACCATCACCGATTAAAACAACGTATTTAAATACATCACCTGTTATTTTATCAAGTTCTGCTTTAGCAAGTTTAAGTCCGGCTTCAATATTAGTTCCACCATCCCAGCCATTATTTGGACCAGAAATAGTTACATTATTTAAATTACTATTAGCAAATCCCCTTACTAAAGTTGCATCATTTTCAGAATATTCAATACATTGATTACGACTATTTCTTCTCAAACATACTTCGGTATCTTCATCACCAGCATTATTTCCACCATAGAATGTTACTAAAGCTATTTGGGCATTCGGTACATTTTCCAATAATTTAGTTGCAAAATCTTTAGCACCTTGTTTAGCACTTTCCCATTTACCTGTTTTTTCAGTCATTGAATTTGAACGATCTAGTACTACTACCGCATAAACTGGTTTTGTTGTAACAGTTGTTTCCGTAACTTTTTTACCACGGACTTTAAATTCAATTTTATATTTTCCTTCGACATCTGTTGTACTAACAATTTTTTGAACTTGTACATCTCCATCACTATATTCTCCACTTGTATAAGAATTAGCTTGAACAGTTGCACTTGTTCCTACACTATCAGTTTGTGGATTATAGATTTGTCCCTTAGTTGCAGTTACAGGTTGTGCGGCAAAAACAGCATAAGGAGAAAGCTCTGTAAAAATCATTACTGCAATTAATAATAAATTAATTATTTTCTTCATCATTTTCATAATTTTTAACCTCCTTTGAAATAATTAATGCAAATTTATATTTATATTTTTGATAATTTTTATGATGCCTACATGTTTGTAAAATTAAAATAT
>JAZULI010000040.1:0-2338 GCA_045603025.1 Bacilli bacterium | reverse complement strand
AATAGTTTTGATAAAAAGTATTCCACAATGTTGTGGAAATTTCTTTTAATATAAATTATAATGATAGTGGAGATGAATTTATGGAAAATAATGATATTAAAAGGGAATTAAATAAGAATTTAGAAAAAATTAATGATTTATGGAGGTCACTTTGACTTAGATTCTAAGAAAAATGAGATTTTTGAATTAGAGCAAAAGACAATGGTGTCTACTTTTTGGGATGATCAAAATAATGCTCAAGAAGTAATAAGTAATCTTAATAATCTTAAGAATGTGTATAATTCAGTGAATAATGTTAAAGATAAAATTGAGACTAATTTGGAATTATTAGATTTGATGGGTGATGATTCTGAAACTTTGAATATTATATCTTCCGAATTAGATGATATTAATAGAAGTGTTTCGGATCTTGAAATATTTTTGTTATTAAGTGGACCTTATGATAAAAATAATTGTATTTTAGAAGTTCATGCTGGAGCGGGTGGAACTGAAGCTTGTGATTGGGCTAGTATGTTATATCGGATGTATTTACGTTATTTAGAGAAGAATAATTTTAAATATACGATTCTTTCATATTTAGATGGGGAAGAAGCAGGGATTAAAAGTGTTTCTATTAAGGTTATTGGTATGAATGCTTATGGTTATTTAAAAGGGGAAAAAGGTGTTCATCGTTTAGTTAGATTATCACCGTTTGATGCTAATAATAAACGTCATACTTCATTTGCAAGTGTGGATGTTACGCCAGAATTTAATAATGATATTGATATAAAAATAGAAGATAAAGATTTAAAAATAGATGTTTATCGTTCAAGTGGGGCAGGTGGACAACATGTTAATACAACTGATAGTGCTGTTCGAATTACCCATTTACCTACTAAAATAGTCGTTACTTGTCAAAATGAACGAAGTCAAATTCAAAATCGTGAAATGGCAATGAATATTTTAAAGGGTAAACTTAAATTATTAGAAATAGAAAGACAAAATAATGAATTGAATTCAATTAAAGGCGAAAATATTAATATCGAGTTTGGTAGTCAAATAAGAAGTTATGTAATGCATCCATATTCTATGGTAAAAGATCATCGTACTAATTATGAAACAAGTAATGTTAATGCAACATTAGATGGTGATTTAAATGGATTTATTGATGCATATTTGAAAGGATAATTATGAAAAAGTATTTAATGATAATATTAGGTTGCTTTATAAGTGCCTTTTCTTTTAATTTATTTATGGTTCCTTATAATATTTTACCAGGTGGAGTAAGTGGTATTTCAATAATTGTTGATCATTTTGTTCATATTGATAAAGCCTTATTTATTTTAATTGTATCTTTAATTTTGTTAGTTATAAGTTATTTTGCATTAGGTAAAGAAATAACAATTAAATCCGTAATTGGTTCTATTTTATTTCCAATTTTTATTTCAATTACGGAAACAATTTTAATTTATTTTCCAATCAGTATAAATAATATAATGCTATCTATAATTTTTGGTGGAATTACTTCTGGTTTTGGTTTTGGTTTAGTATATCGTGAAGGATATACTACTGGTGGTACGGATATTATAAATAAATTATTAAATAAATATTTATATACGACTATGGGGACTGGTGTTTTAATTATTGAAGGTATTATTGTTTTCGCAAGTGCATTAGTATTTGGTCTTAATACAATGCTTTATTCTATAATTACTATATACTTAATTAGTATGGTAATTGACCGTGTTATGATTGGAATATCTTCTAATAAATCATTTTATATTATAACTTCTAAGTCAGATGAAGTTACTGATTTCATTATTAATGATTTACATCATGGGGTTACTAAAATAGAGGGTAAAGGGGCTTTTACTGGGGATAAAAAAGATTTATTATTAACTGTTATTCCTACTAGTGAATATTATAAATTAAAAGTGGGTCTTAAGAAAATCGATCCTGTATCATTTTTTGTTGTTAGTGATTCTTATGAAGTTGGTGGCGGTGAATAATGACAAAAGATAATAATAAATTATTTAAAGATTTATTTAAATATTTAATTTTAATTATTTGTTTATTTATATCAGCTCTTAATTTTAATTTATTAATGAAACCGGTTAATTTTGTTACAGGTGGAACTCCAGGTTTATCAATTATTCTTGAATATTTCTTTGATATTCCTAGTAGTTATTTTATATATGGAGTATATATTATTACTTTTATTTTAAGTTATTTAATTCTTGGTAAAAAGAGCATTATTGGTATATTAGTTGCGACTATTTTTTATCCACTTTTTATTACTTTAACTTCGGATATTATTAAATATATAATTATTGATTATAATGATTTTTTCTTACTTTGT
>JAZULI010000039.1:0-13236 GCA_045603025.1 Bacilli bacterium | reverse complement strand
CATCAATATTTTCTTTAAATTTAGGTACTTCTTTAATTTTAAATTTAACTTCCTTATACGAAATATCATTTAATAAATTATCTTTACTTAAATAATGAATAGCATTATTTAAATTAATTTTATCTAAAGAAAAAATATAATCTCCATCATAATTATTTTCTCTTTTATATTCATCCATTTGATTGGCAATTTCATAATAAGTATTTTTTAATTGATTATAATCTTTAATAACTAAAGTATATTTATCTAAATAATCTATAATATTATGAACTTCCTTATTTAATAAGACTAAATCTTTATTTTGATAAACAGTATCAATATCACTATTTTCTATTAATATATCAGTAGCAGGATAAATCTTTATTTCCTTTAATTCTTTTAAAGATAATTGATTTTCTTCATCAAATATCCTAATTGAATCAATTTCATCTCCAAAGAATTCAATACGAATAGGATGACTTTCTCCAATTGGAAAAATATCAATAATATAACCACGAATAGCGATATCACCTGTTTTATAAACTAACGTATCTCTTTTATAACCAATATTTAATAAATCAAATCCTAATTGTTTAATATCATATTCATTTCCTACGGATAGATTAATAACTGATTTTTTATATAAATCATTAGTTGGTAAAAATCTTAAATAAGACATCAGGTGAGTAATAATTATTTTCTTTTTACCTTTGATAATTTCATTTAAAGTTTCAAGTCTAGTAACCATTAATTCTGGACTAGCGGATACAGCCATACTTGTTAAAAAATCATCCATTGGAAAAAATAAAACATTATCACTATAACTAGTTAAACTATTTAATAAATTAGTAGCTTCCAATAAAGTTGCACAAAGAATTACAATACTTTCTTCATTTTCATGAAATAATTGATTTATATAAACACAAAAAGACTCATCAGTTAAACCCAATAAGCCATAATTTTCTTTATTTAATGTAATTAATTCATCAAATATTTTCATTATTAACTCCGTTATATCGTCCCATAATTATCTCAGGACTTACACCATTAATAAAATCATCAATAATATTATTTACAATTTGTTTCTTTTTATCAATTAATTCTTTTTCTTCTTTACTAAACTTACTTAAAACATAATCTTTAGTATCATAATCATTATTTTTAGAAATACCTACTTTTAATCGCATAAATTTCTCTGTTTTAAGATGTTCAATAATATTTTTAATTCCATTATGTCCACCACTAGAACCATTACCTTTTACTTTAATGCGACTAATTTCCATATCTAAATCATCATGAATAACTAAGATATCTGATAATTCAACTTTATAATAATCAAGATATTTCCTAACAACTGTTCCTGATAAATTCATATAAGAAAGAGGCTTTAAAAAGATTATTTTTTCATTATTTTTAGTTATTTCCCAAAAATTACCATTAAATTTCTCTTTCGTAATAGAAAAATTATTTTCTTTAGCATAATCATCTAAATAAATAAAACCAACATTATGACGAGTATTTTCATATTCCTTACCAGGATTACCTAAACCTATAATTAACTTCATGCTTCCTCCTTATTTTTTTATATTTTATAATTAATATTTATCACTATATGTTTCACATACATTTCATTTGTCTTATAACTATACCTGATATATAATTTTAACAGGAACATTAGATGTGAGTGTCATCCTCCAATCTTAATTGAAAGGAGGTAGATATTGATGAAAAATAAGACTTTTATTATAAAAGTTCTAAAACTCATTGCTATCATTTTATTACTTTCTACCTTATTGGTACTAGCAACAAAAAAATAGACACCCTAAAGCATTGTTAGAGTGTCAACCCAATACTAGAGGAGACATTCACATGCAAAATCAAATGTTCCTCTTTTTTTATTTTATGCAAGACCTCTTGCTTACATACAAATATTACCATAATTTAGTGATGTTGTCAAAAAACATTTTTAGTAATATTTAATCTTTTATTAACTACTTATTAAATATTTTTAATATTTCATCACGATAACTACCATCATCATTATGAATATATAAAGGTTCTAATAATTTTAAACCATTTTTACCATTTTTTACTGCCTCTACCATAAATAATTTTGATTCTTTATGATAATTAGGATAAATAAATTGAAGTTTCTTAGGAATCAAATTATTCTTTTTTAATATTTCTAGAACCTCTAATAATCTCTCTGTTCGATGAACCATTGCTAAACGACCATTATTTTTAAGCAAATAACGAGATATTTTGACTATTTCTTCTAAAGTTAAACTCTTTTCATGCCGTGCTAAGGTTTTATGATTATCACTATTTATTATTGAATTATCTAAATACTTAAAATATGGTGGATTAACTGTAATAACATCAAAATATTCGGTTTCAAAATGTTTTTTTAAGTTATTAACATCATCATTAATTAAAGTTATCTGATTTTCTAATCTATTATATAAAACACTATCTAATCCTAATTTATAAACTTCTTCTTGAATCTCTACCCCATATATTTTAGCCTTCGTTCTAGTCGATAAAACAAGGGGTATAGGAGCATTACCTGTACATAAATCAATAATATTTTGATCTCTTAAATTAATTGTTACAAAATTAGGTAAAAGAATTGATTCCAATGAAAAACGAAACCAATTCTCTTCTTGATATATTTTTAAATTATCATAACCTACTAAATCATTTAAAGTTTTCATTAAAGTTCTACCTCAACCATATTATTATCTTCAGTTTCTACTTTAATAACTCTTTTAAAAATATCAACACTATTAACTTTACCTTTTACATCTTTATTTTCAAACTTTTCCCCAACATTTGGTAAACCTTTTTTTAATTTTGTATAATTTTCATCTTCATAACCTAAACAGCAAAGTAAACGACCACACACACCATTAATTTTAGTTGGATTTAACGCCAACATTTGATTTTTAGCCATATTAATCGTTACACTATTTAAATCATTTAAGAAACTATTACAACAAAGTACTCGCCCACAAGGACCTAAACCACCAATTTCCTTAGCTTTATCACGAACACCAATTTGTCTTAATTCAATACGTGTACGATAAACTTGCGCTAATTTCTTAGCAAGTTCACGAAAATCAACGCGATCATCTGCTAAAAAGTTAAATAATAATTGATTACGATCAAAAGTAAAACTTGCATCTAACAACCTCATATCAAGACCTAATTCTTTAACAAATTCTTGAGCCTTTTCTAAGGCTTTTTTAGCATCTTTCATATTTTTTTCATGAAACGTTATATCCTTCTTAGAAGCAAGACGAACAACTGGTTTTAGTTCATTAACGATTTTATCATCTTCAACTTCAACCATTTTAGATGATACAAAACCTAATTGTAATCCTTTTTCTGTTTCAACTATTACCTTATCATTTATATCCAAAATAAAGGTTGCAGGATCAAAATTATATACTTTTCCTTTATTATTAAAAGAAATTCCAACTACCTTCTTCATTACTTCACCTCATTTGTTACTTCAATTATAAACCTATCTATTAATAAATTCAAATTAACATTATTATTTATTAATCTACTTAATTTATCAGTAATTAAAACAATAGATAAAAGTTTATCTAATTCAATATTTTTAAAATTTTCACTTTTTTCTTGATAGCGAAGATTTATTTCATCTAACAAAACCTTTTCAATTAAAGTAAAAGCTTCCATAAAATCACTTCGCTCTTCGAAATAATTAAACCATAATTCATTAGTATACGCAATTGTTTTAAAACCATTTTTAAATAAAAATTCAAGAAATTTGGTAACAATTTCCATTTTTTCTAAAGAAACCTCTACCTCATCAATTTTAATTTTAATATTTTGACAACGAGATTTAATTGTTGATAATAACTTATTAGCATTTTCCGTTATTAATAAAGCATGAATATTATCTGAAGGTTCTTCAAGAAATTTTAATATTTTATTACTAACATATTCATCAAGTCGTTCAATTCTGTATATTATATATACTCTACGACCATTTTCTTTTAACGATTTTCCTTTAAAAGCATGAAATAACTTATCAATTTCTTCTTTATTAATACCAACAGTATCAGGATTAATTAAATAAAAATCACTATAATTACCTTCATCAATTAAATGGCAAATATTACATTCACCACAATGATCTTTCGTAATATAATGATTTTCACACAATATTTTTTTGGCGAACATTAAAACATAAGGATAAGCTTCTTTTATTGAGTTTGTTTCAAATAAATAGGCATGCGAAAAACTTTTAACATCTTCTAATAATTTAAAAAACTCTTTATTTTTATCCTTACTAATCATTCTATACTCCCCAAATTTTTAAGATAATTAATGTAACAAGTGCTGGAAAATCAAAAAGACTTACAAAACCAATAGTCCATAAATTAATAGGTATAATCATATTAAAATTAACTGCAATCATATTATATGTATATAAAATAAAAGCAGCTAAAATAATTTTCTTTAAATATTTATAAATATAATTCAAAAAACTCACCTATTATTTTTTATGTAGTTATTTAGTTATTATGAAATCTTTTTCCTATTATCAAATGCTTGCTCTAAAGTTAAAGCATCAATATATTCCATATCAGCGCCCATTGGAATGCCACTAGCAATTCTTGTAACTTCAATATTCATTCCCGATAAAATATTTTTAATATATAAAGCCGTCATTTCCCCTTCAATACAAGGTTTTACCGCAATAATAACCTCTTTATAATTAGAATTATTAAGCCTTTCAATTAACTTATTTAATCTAATTTTATCCGGATCAAAAACATCAATACTTGATATTAAACCATTTAAAACATGATAATAACCATGAAAAACACCCATTTTTTCAATAGAAAAAACGGTTTTAGGTTCTTCAACAACACACAAAACATCTTGATTACGTGTTTTATCACTACATATTTCACACAAATCATCTTCACAAAAATTATTGCATAGAGAACAACGATTAATTTTAGTATTAACATTTAAAATACTTTTAGAAAGAAACTCAATTTGTTCTTTATCCATATTTAACAAAGAAAACGCCAATCTTTCAGCGGTTTTTTCACCGATTCCTGGGAAATATTTAAATGATTCAATTAAATTGTTTATACTTCTTGGATACATTAATTAAAATAGTCCTGGCATTCCTTTAGTATATTTACCAACGTTTTCTTCCATTGCTTGATCAACTTTTTTATTTACATCATTAAAAGCTACTAAAAGCATATCTTCTAGCATTTCTAAATCAGATGCATCAAAATTACCATCATTTTTAATTTCAATAGATGTAACTTCTTTTGTGCCTTTCATAGTTATTTTAACTAATGAACTTTCTGAAGTAAATTCCATTTCATCAACTTTCTTTTTAGCATTTAACATATCTTTTTGTAATGCTTGGGCTTGTCTTAACATAGCTTGCATATTCATAATTTATTCCTCCTCAATATCAACTAAGTCACTTCCAAATAAATTTAGTGCTTTATTTACTAATTCACTATTTTCTTTGTGATTATTTTTTTGGACCAAAATATCATTTTCTTCTTGATACTTATATATAATACCATTTTTTTTATCATTTATATACTTATTTTTAATAATTTCAAAATCTTTTTCGGTAATATATACCGCTTTATAATTATGATTACTAATTTTAGATAATATTTCATCAATTAAATCATAATTTTCATACATTCTTTCAATTGTTGCCTCTCTCTTACTACCAATAATTACATTTTTATCACTTACCACAAGTGGTGTTGATAATTCTAATAACTGAATTATCTTTGCATACTTAGAATCAAGACGATATTCACTTAATCTAGACCAATTACTAATAAAATTATTCTTAAATGCTAAATTAGCTTCAGCTAAAGTATTATTAATACGTATTTCCCGAATAGATTCATTAATAATGATACCATCTTTTTTAGAAATAGATAATGTTTCTACCTTTTTATTAACCACTTTTCCTTTTTTAGTTTCTTTTATTTTATTTTCATAAGAAACATTCTCATCTTTTTCTAAAACTTCTTTTTTCTCTTTATTCTTAACTAAACTAAGTAATGAAACCTGTGTCATTATTAATGGATTTAACGAAGTTTTTAAAGTATTTAATAAATCATTTAATTTATTAACTAACATTACATTCAAAGATAAATCAATCTTTATTTCTTTTTCAAAACTTTCAACAATTAAATCTCTAATATAAATCATAAGACGTTCAATAAAATTACCAAAATCATATCCTGAACTATCTATTTTATTAATCATTTCTAAGACATGTTTAGCATCTTTATTTATAAGATAATTATAAGTATAAATTATATCATTATGAGAAATTAAACCATTAATAGTAATAAAATCATCCATTGTAATATGATTATCCGAAAAAGACGCTAATTTATCTAACATACTAATCGCATCACGAAGTCCACCGTTTGAATAAATAGCAATTTCTTTTAATACATCATCAGAAACTTCAATATTTTCCTTATCCGAAATATATCTTAATCTTTCTTTTAAATCATCATTTGATATTCTTGAAAAACCAAAACATTGACAACGAGAAACAATTGTTTCCGGCACTTCATAAAACTCTGTTGTCGCTAAAATAAAAATAACATGACTAGGTGGTTCCTCTAACGTCTTTAACAAAGCATTAAAAGCACTATTAGATAGCATATGTACTTCATCAATAATATAAACTTTATACTTTAATTTAGAAGGCACAATATTAACTTTACTTTTTAATTCACGAATTTGGTCAACACCATTATTGCTAGCCGCATCAATTTCTAAGATATCTACTGAATTTAAATCAGATTCTAAACAATTATCACATTCTAAACATGAATTATTATTCTTTTCAAACTCCAAACAATTAACTGCTTTAGCAAATATTTTTGCAATAGACGTTTTACCTATACCACGAGGTCCTGAAAACAAATAAGCATGCGATATTTTATTGTTTTTAATCGAATTAATTAATATTTTCTTAACATTTTCTTGCGAAACAACATCATCAAACGATTTAGGACGATATTTTCGATATAAAGCTTGATACATAATTACCTCCTAAAAATATTATACTACAAAAAAAGAAGTAAAGGAAAAACTTTACTTACTTATTTCATTTTTGACGTTGTTTTATAAAAAAATTTTTCAATATTTTACTACATTCCAAATTATCTAAATATTCATATTCAACCCGATGATAAAACTCACTATTATCAAATATTTTTTTTATTATTTCTTGATTAGAATTAAAATTAGATTTAGCTCCTATATAAACCTTTTTAATTCTCGACTGTTCAATAGCCCCTGCACACATTGGACAAGGTTCTAGCGTTACATACATTTCACAATCAACAAGCCGCCAATCATTTAACTTTTTAGACGCTTTTTTGATGGCAAGAATTTCTGCATGAGCACACACATCATTTGATAAAACCTTCTTATTATATGCTTTTGCTATAACTTCACCATCTTTAACAATAACAACTCCTACAGGAACTTCATCTTTTAAGTATGCTTTATGCGCTTCCTTTAATGCAATTTTCATATATTTATTATTCATAATTCACCTATTAAAAAAGTGCACATGAAAAGTTAATGTTAAGGCTGCTATCTCTCGATCCTGACCTGGTTCCATGCTTTCCATTGCACATAAATATATTACTATATTCTTATAAAATAATCAACATTATTTTCATTTTTAAGGAAACATTTGTTTTCTATTTTTATTAATAATTTCTATTAATATCAATAAATTATTTTAAAACTTCTTGCGAAACAATGATTTTTTTACTGTTTCACAGGAAACATTTATTTCCTTATTATTCAATATTAACCTACAAAAAAAGAAACAAATTATTCACTTGTTTCTTCATTATTATTTAATTCAACAACCTCTTCTTTAGTTTCTGAAGTTTCTTCATCTTCTCTTTTAACTAAAGCTACAGTCGCAACTTTTTGATTTTCTTTTAAATTAATTAATCGAACACCTTGAGTAGCACGTTTTAAAGTTGATATTTGAGCAAGAGAAATTCTTATCATAATACCAGAATCAGTAATAATCATTAAATCATCATCACCTTTAACTGATCTCATTGAAACTAAATTACCATTTTTCTCCGTTATATTAAGAGCTTTAACCCCTTTACTACCACGATGAGTTAAACGATATTCATCCGCTACTGTCTTTTTACCATAACCGTTTTCAGTAATAACTAAAATTTCTTCATTTAAAGCATCATCAACAATTTCACATCCAATAACAGATGCACCATTTAATTCAATACCCTTAACACCAGATGTATTACGACCCATTGAACGAATTTCCGTTTCTTCAAAACGAACAGCACGTCCATTACTTGCACCAATAATAACATTTGATTTACCAGTAGTTTGCAATACATTAATTAATTCATCATCATCTTTTAATAAGATAGCAATCTTACCAGATTTACGAATACTTTCAAACTCTTTAATCGCCGTTCTCTTAACTAAACCACCCTTAGTAGCAAATAATAAATATTCATCACCAGTTACTAATTCATTATTAATTGCAATGATTGAATTAACTTTTTCATCTTTCTCAATTGGCAATAAATTAATGATTGGTAATCCTTTAGATTGACGAGAATATTCCGGAACTTCATAACCACGCAAACGATATACACGCCCACGGTTTGTAAAGAATAATAAATCATCATGTGTCCGTCCATTAACAAGAATTTCAACAAAATCTTCTTCATTAGTAGTCATACCTTTTATTCCAACACCACCACGGTTTTGCGTCTTATATGTATCCGTACGTAAACGTTTAATATAACCTTTATTTGTTAAAGTAAAGACAATATCTTCAATTGGAATTAATGATTCATCTTCAATGTAATCAATTGCAGTCATATCAATATCCGTACGTCTTTCATCAGCATATTTGCGTTTAATTTCAAGCATTTCTTCCTTTATAATATTTAAAACACGCTCTGAATTAGCTAAAATATCTTTATAATCAGCTATTTTAATAGTTAAATCACTAAGTTCATTCTCAACCTTACTACGTTCTAAACCTGTTAAACGACGTAAGCGCATTTCAAGAATACTATTAGATTGAATTTCATCTAAGCCAAAACGACTCATTAAATTAGCCTTGGCCTCTTCATCGCTTTCTGCCGCTCTAATAATACGAACAACTTCATCAATATTATCAAGGGCAACACGTAATCCTTCTAAAATATGAACACGTTCTTCTGCTTTTCTTAAATCATATCTCGTTCTTCTTATAATAACTTCTTTTTGATGATCTATATATTTAGCAATAATATCTTTTAATCCTAACGTTTTAGGAGTTAAACCATCAAGCATTAAGAAGATAATTCCATAATTTAATTGGAAATTAGTATGTTTATATAAATTATTTAAAACAACTTGTGGATTAGCATCCCTCTTTAAAGTAATAGTTATTTTAACACCATCTTTTAAATCAGTATGATAATCAGCAATTCCATCAATAACCTTATTATGAACAAGTTCGGCAACTTTATTTTTAAGTTCCATAGTATTAACACCATAAGGAACTTCATCAATAATAATATTGCTATGATTTCCATGTTCTTCAATAGTCGCTCTACTTCTTATAGTAATACTACCGCGTCCTGTTTCATACGCTTTTTTAATACCCGAATTACCTAAAATAATACCACCTGTAGGAAAATCAGGACCTTTTATGTATTCCATTAATCCTAATGTATCAATCTCAGGATTATCAATATAAGCTACACATCCATCAATAACTTCACCTAAATTATGAGGTGGAATATTAGTAGCCATACCAACCGCAATTCCCATAGAACCATTAACTAAAATATTAGGAAATCTTGAAGGAAGAACTTTAGGTTCTTTTCTAGTTACATCGAAGTTATCATCCATATCAACGGTTTCTTTGCCAATATCACGTAACAATTCTAATGATATTTTGGCAAGACGGGATTCAGTATAACGCATCGCTGCAGCCCCATCACCTTCAATGTTACCAAAGTTTCCATGGCCATCAATTAACATATAACGTTGGTTAAAATCTTGCGCTAAACGAACCATCGCTTCATAAATAGAAGAATCCCCATGGGGATGGTAATTACCCATAACTTCCCCAACAGTTTTTGCACTCTTACGATGAGGTTTATCTGGAGTATAACCTGATTCATACATTGACCATAAAATACGACGATGAACTGGCTTTAATCCATCTCTTAGATCAGGTAAAGCACGGGATTTAATAACACTCATTGAATATTCCATAAACGATGTTTTAACTTCATCAACAATATTATTACAATCTAAGCGATCACGTTCATGAAAGTATCCACTAAAATTATTATTATTAACTTCTAATTTTAATTCATTATCTTCATTTTCATTATTTACATCACTATTTTCCTCACTATCAAGTGATGCTCTTTCTAATAATTCATCTAAATCTTTATTTTCATTATCCACAACACTTCACCTCCTATATATCTAAATTTTGAACATTCCATGCATTTTCTTCAATAAATCTTCTTCGAGGTTCTACTTCATCACCCATTAGTTTTTCAAAAATCGCATCGGCAGCCATACAATCTTCAACTGTAATTTTTCTTAATACGCGCTTTTCAATATCCATTGTTGTTTCATTTAACTCTTCAGCATCCATTTCTCCCAAACCTTTCATTCTGGCAATTTCTACTCTTGAACGAATATTTTCTGGAAGAGTATTTATATAAGAATTTAACTCATCTTCATTTAATACATATTTACGTGTTTTTCCATGTTGTATTCTAAATAAAGGAGGTTGGGCAGCATATACATGCCCTGCTTCAACAATTGGTCTAAAAAAGCGATAAAATAGCGTTAAAAGAAGTACTCTAATATGAGAACCATCAACATCGGCATCGGTCATGATAATAATTTTATCATAACGAAGTTTCGATAAATCAAAATATTCACCTACACCTGTACCAAACGCTGTAATAATAGTCTTAATTTCTTCATTTCCTAAAGCTTTATCAAGTCTTGCCTTTTCAACATTTAAAATCTTTCCACGTAATGGTAATATAGCTTGTGTCATAGAATCACGACCTTTTTTAGCACTACCACCAGCGGAATCTCCTTCGACGATAAATATTTCTGAAACAGTTGGATCTTTACTCTTACAATCTGATAATTTACCAAAGAAATTACTTTGTGATAAATCACTCTTTCTAGTAGCTTCTCTAGCTTTTTTAGCCGCCATTCTAGCATTTCTTGCTAAGATAGCTTTACTAATAATTGTTTTAGCAGAATCAGGATTTTCAAGTAAAAATCTTTCAAAACCTTCAGCAAATACAGAATCGGCTAAACCTCTAACTTCAGAATTACCTAATCTACCTTTAGTTTGACCTTCAAATTGTGGATTTGGATGTTTACAAGAAATAATCATTGTTAATCCTTCTTTAACATCATCATCCTTTAAATTTTCATCACTATCTTTTAAAATCTTATTTTTTCTTGCGTAACTATTAATAACTCTAGTTAGTGCACGTTTAACCCCATCTTCATGAGTTCCACCATCATGAGTATTAATATTATTTACAAATGAATAAATATTCGAATTATATGAAGTATTATATTGCATTGCAACTTCAAACATAACCCCATCTTTTTCCCCATTTAAGTGGATAATTTCATTATGAATAGGCGTTTTTTCTTGATTAATAAAACGTACATATTCACTAATACCACCTTCATATAAGAAAGTTTCACCAGTAGTATCTTCTAAATCACGATCATCTCTTATATTTATTGATAACCCTTTATTTAAAAATGCTAATTCACGAATTCTTGTTTTTAAAGTTTCATAATCATAAATATCTATATCAAAAATATCAGGATCTGGTTTAAAAGTAACCGTTGTTCCTGTTCTGTCACCATCACATTCACCAATAACATGTAAAGGTTCCGTTGTATGACCACCATTTTCAAAACGAACTTTATGAATTTTTTCATTTTTATATACTAAAACATCAACCCAAGAACTTAACGCATTAACAACTGAAGCCCCTACACCATGAAGACCACCTGATACTTTATATCCGCCTCCACCAAATTTACCACCAGCATGTAATACCGTATAAACCGTTTCTACTGTTGATTTACCAGTTTGCGGATGAATATCAACTGGAATACCTCTTCCATCATCTTTAACGGTTATTGAATTATCTTTATTAATAATTACTTCAATGTTATTACAATAACCCGCTAACGCTTCATCTATTGAGTTATCAACTATTTCCCAAACTAAATGATGAAGACCTTTAACATCAGTTGTTCCAATATACATCCCTGGTCTTTTTCTAACTGCTTCTAATCCTTCTAATACTTGAATCGACGAAGAATCATAATTTTCTTGTACTTTTTCTTCCATTTATTTCACCTCTTTTTTGTAATTTTTCCATTTTTAATTTTAAAAATACGTGCTTTCTTTAATAAATCCTCAGATATATCAACTAAATCAGTTGTCGTTATAATTGTTTGAATATCATTATTTAAATACTTAATAATTTTATTTCTCTTTTTAATATCAATTTCCGAAAAGATATCATCCAAAAGTAAAACCGGATAACTTTTTTTAATCTTTTTAAAAATATAAAGTTCCGCGATTTTAAAAGCGATAATCGCTAATCGTTGTTGACCTTGAGATGAATATAATTTCATATCCATTCCATTAAGCATAAACTTAAAATCATCTCGATGAGGACCATTTAAAGTATTTCCCAGCATTAATTCTTGATGATAATTCTTAAAAAACTTATCATTCATTGCTTTTTTTATTAATTCTTCATCATATTTTTCTAAATTTAAACTATTATCAAAAACTATTTTTAATGATTTTAAACCTGCTATTTTATAAAAAATATTTTCAATTAATGAATTAATCTCTTCTATAAATTTAAAACGATATTCATATATTTTAACCGCTTTTTCAATTATTTTATCATTAATAACATCTAAATATCTTTTATCAACCATCGCATTTAAATTCATTTTCTTTAAATAATCATTCCGCATTTTTAAAATATAGTTGTATTCATTCAAATAGTTAATATAGCTATTATATAATTGACTAATTTCAATATTTAAGAAATTCCTTCTTACAGATGGCGCACCCTTTATAATTTCTAAAGGCGCGTTATCGCCGCCAAAGGCATC
>JAZULI010000038.1:0-3147 GCA_045603025.1 Bacilli bacterium | reverse complement strand
TTGCTTCTTTAAAAATATCACTATAATTATCATTATTGGCATAATTATATGGTGGTTTTATAAAGAAAGACATATTAGTGATTTAGATAAAAGATTAGGTAAATATTCAATTAAATCAAAAGATGTTTCTGAGTATAGTTTATTTGATTATATTAATAATTTTTATAATAAAATTCAAAATAAATTAAATAAAATTTTATCTAAATCGCCATTTCTTGTTAATTATTCAAAAAAATATGAAAAATATATTGATCATCATAAAAATAAAAAATATGATCCAATGAATTATATAACAGCTAAATTTATTTGCAGTATTATAATTTTTATCTTAGTTGTTTTTACGGATGCTATGCAAAATACAAGTCTTGATTTTTCTGAATTAATTTTGGCTTTAGTTTGTGGTTTCTTTATTCCGGATATTATCTTAATAGGAAGAAAAATTTTAATAAAAAAGACAATAGAAAATGATTTATTGCAAGCGGTTACTATTATGAATAATTCATTTAAATCAGGAAGAAGTATTGTTCAAACAATAGAGATTGTAAGTGAAGAATTAGAAGGCCCTTTAAAATTAGAATTTTTACAAATGGTTAAGGATTTAAATTATGGTTTAACTCTAGAAAATGTGTTTGAACGTCTTCTAGAAAGAGTAGATTTAGAAGAACTTAAATATATTAGTACATCACTTTCAATATTAAATAAAACAGGTGGTAATATTGTTAAAGTATTTTCATCAATTGAAAAAACATTCTTTAATAATCGAAAATTAGCTGAGGAATTAAAAAATTTGACAGCGGCTTCAAACTTTTTATATCGAGTATTAACGTTAATTCCAATTATTTTTGCTTTAGTTATTTATTTACTTGATCCGAGTTATTTTAATCCTTTATTTAAAAATTCAATTGGTTATTTAATTTTAGGATTTATTTTATTGTTATATATAGTCTATATTATTATAGTAAAAAAAGTTATGAATATTAAGGAGTAGTTATGAAAGATAAGAATAATGTAACTAAGAAAATATATAGTAAGTACTCTCTTAATAATATTAAAAAGAGATTCTTATTATTGGGAATAGATGAGGAGAATAAAGTATTAAATTTTCTAAATTTTCGTCTTGCTAGTAGTATTGTAATATTTTTTGTAATATTATATACTATAGAAATGGGATATGTATTAGGACCAATAGTAGTATTTTTATATTATTACTTTTTACCTAATATTATTCTGGATTATCGAATAAAAAAAAGAAAAGCGAAATTAGAACGGGAAGCAATGTTTTATTTTGAAGTACTTTCATTATCAATTGAATCTGGAAATAATTTGCATAATGCAGTTTTAATTACTTCAGAAAATATTGATAGTGATATATCTTATGAATTTAAAAAAGTTATGGATGAAGTTTCTTTTGGTAAATCATTAGATGAATCATTAGATGAAATGAAAAAAAGAATTCCCAGTGATATTATTAATAATATTATTTTAAATATTCGTGAATCAATTATGTTCGGTAATAGTATTGTTGAAACTCTAAATAATCAAATTGATTATTTAAGAGATAAGAAAATACTAGAAACAAAGGCCATAATATCAAAAATTCCACTTAAAATAAGTGTTATATCAGTTGTATTTTTTATTCCACTTTTGTTATTATTGATATTAGGGCCAGTGTTAATTGACTATTTAAGTTAGGAGTGTGTTTTATGAGTGGACATAGTAAATGGGCAACAATTCATCGTAAAAAAGGATTAATTGATGCAGAAAGAGGAAAAGTCTTTCAAAAATTAGCTAAAGAAATTTATGTGGCTGCAAGAGGAACAAATGGTGATATTGAGATGAATCCATCTCTTCGCGCAGTTGTTGAAAAGGCAAGAAGTAATAATATGCCTAAAGATAACATTGAAAAAGCTATCAAAAAAGCCATTGGTGGTGGAAGTGGTGAAGAATATGAAGCAATTCGTTATGAAGGTTATGCATCAGGTGGCGTTGCCATTATGGTTGATTGCTTAACCGATAATCGTAATCGTTCAGCGATGTTAGTGCGTTCTACCTTAACTAAGCGTGGAGGCAATTTAGGAACTGATGGTTCCGTTAGTTATTTATTCAATCGTCGCGGTGTATTAGTTTTAGAAAATAAATATGATTTTGATAAGGTTATGGATATTGCTATTAATAATGAAGCATTAGATGTTATTGATGAAGATGAAGTTTATACAGTGTATACTGATCCTAAGGATTTTATTAATGTTAAGGATGCTTTTGAAAAAGAAGGGATTACTGATTTTTTAACTAGTGAAGTAACCTTTGTTGCGGATAATTTAATTGAATTAGATGAAGAACAACAAGAAAAAGTTATGAATTTAGTAGAAGCATTAGAGGATATTGATGATGTACAAAATGTATATCATAATATGAGTGTGTAGTATGTTAGGAATTTGGAATAAAGCCGTTTATATAACATATTTAGGAGCATTTTGTGCCGTTTTTGGTTTACTTATGTTTCTAAAAACGGGAAATGTTGATTATGCTTTTTTAGGAATGATTTTAGCGGCAGTTTGCGATATGTTTGATGGTAAGGTTGCTAGAAGTATGAAAAATAGAACCGAACAAGAAAAAGACTTTGGGATTGAAATTGATTCATTAGCGGATATAGTAGCATTTATCGTTGTTCCGGCGATTACTATTTATCGAATTGGTTTAAATGAAGTATATCAATTAGTTCTTTTATCCTTTTATGTTATTGCGGGAATTGTTCGTTTAGCCTATTTTAATGTGGCAATGAGTAATAAAGAAGAAGCAATAAAAACATATTTAGGATTACCCGTACCAGTTGCTGTATTTATTTACGGATTAGTTTGGTTATGTGCTAAATTTATTCCATTTGTAAATACTAATGAAGTATTAATTTATACAGTTTTAGTACCTTTAATTGGATATTTGCATATATCAAAGATTAAAATTAAAAAGTTTACTGGTAATTGGTTTTATACAGCGGTTACGCTTTTAGCGATTTTTGGTTTAATTTTAGGTATATTTATATTATAAAAAGTATTGGAATTTTGTTCCAATACTTTTTTAGTACATTTGTATATAATTTTTAATTTCATCTTTTAAATCATTTCTTTTTAATGAAAAATATATATTATA
>JAZULI010000037.1:0-6211 GCA_045603025.1 Bacilli bacterium | reverse complement strand
TTTAGTTTTTTATCTATATTTTTTAAACTAATTCAAGTTATCTTAACTAATAATTTCTTATAGCAAATTCAAAACAATATCCTAAATTAATCTTGATATTTATTAATTAACTCCATTAAACTTTCTTCTTTTAAAATCGGTACTTCTAACTTAATTGCTTTATCATATTTACTACCAGGATTATCTCCTACAATAACATAACTAGTCTTTTTACTAACTGAATTACTTACTTTGCCACCTAATGACTCAATCATATCTTTTACACTTTCACGATCCATTGATAAAGTACCTGTTATAACAAAAGTCTTATTAGAAAAATCTTCTGTTTCTTTAATATTACCTAAATATTCCATATTAAGATTTAATTCTTTTAATTCATTAATTAAATTAATATTATCCTGATTATTAAAATATTCATAAATACTTCTAGCGATTATTTCACCAATATCATCAATATCATTTAATTCCATAATTGGTACTTTCATTAAATTATCAATATTTCGGTATTTAACGGCTAATATTTTTGCTGTCTTTTTACCAACATGACGAATTCCTAAACCAAATAAGAGTTTTTCTAAAGAATTATTTTTACTATTTTCAATTTCTTCTAATAAATTATTAATACTTTTATCCCCAAAACCTTCTAATTTTTTTAATTCATCACTTATTTTATCTAAATGATAAAAATCACTTATTTTCTTTATATAACCAAAATTATAAAAATCTTCAATAATTCTTTCACCTAATCCAACAATATTCATCGCATCTCTTGAAGCATAATGAATTAAACCTTCAATCTTTTTAGCGTCACACATTAAATTAGTACAATAATAAGCACTTTCGTTTTCTTTTCGAACTAGTTTAGAATTACAAATAGGACAATTCTTCGCCATTACAAAATCTTTTTCTGTTCCATCACGTCTTTCTTCTAAAACACTTACAACTTCCGGAATAACGTCCCCTGCTTTTTTAATTCCAACTACATCGCCTATTTTTAGCCCTAATTCATTTACAAAATCTTCATTATGTAAAGTTGTTTTAGAAATAGTTGAACCCATAACAACAACTGGTTCTAAAATAGCATTTGGAACTACTTGTCCGGTTCTCCCAACCGTAAATTTTATATCAATTAGTTTAGTATATGATACTAAAGCAGGAAACTTATAAGCAGTCGCCCATTTTGGATAACGAATAGTATTTCCCATTTTCTTTTGATCAGATAAATCATTTAATTTAATAACTACCCCATCAATATCATAAGGAAGACTCTCCCTAATTTTTCCTTTTTCATCAATATAATCGAAAACTTCTTTAATATTATTAACTAATTTATTATTTGGATTAATTCGAAATCCTAATTTTTTCATAAAATCTAATGATTCTTTATGGGTTTTGATATTATAATCTTCAGGATTTGGTAAATGATAAATAAAGACTTCTAAATTACGTTTACTAGCAACACTACTATCAAGTTGTCTAATCGAACCAGCGGCTGCATTACGACAATTTTTAAAAACAGGTTCACCATTTTTTTCTCGTTCTTTATTTAAAGTTTCCAGAGTTTTTTTAGACATAAAAATTTCTCCACGAACCTCAATATCAATTGGCTCTGATAACTTTAATGGAACTGTTTTTATCGTCCTTACATTATTGGTAATATCTTCACCAACTGTCCCATCACCTCTTGTTGCAGCGCTTACAAATAAACCATTTTTATATTTTATGGAAACACTTAATCCATCAATTTTTAATTCACAAACATATTCAGGATTTATATTTTCCTTAGTAATCCTACTATCAAATAATTCTAATTCTTCATAAGAAAATACATCACTTAAAGACATCATTGGTTTTTCATGAATTACTTTTTCAAATTTTTCTAAAACCTCTCCACCGATCTTTTTCGTTGGTGAATCATCTAAAATATATTCGGGATATTTTTCTTCTAATTCATATAATTCTTTTAAATATTTATCATATTCTTGATCAGTAATTTTAGGATTATCTAGAACATAATAATCATAATTGGCTTCATTTAAGATTTTAACTAACTGCAAAATTCTCTCTTGCATATTTCACCTATTCCCATAATTTATTTGGATATTCTCCATTATCAACTAATTTTTTAATTTCACTAACAACACTTTCTTTATCTTCTTTATAGGTAACACCTAACCATTTATCAAATGATTCTAAAACAACAACTTTCTTATCATTTTTAATTTCTTCAAAGACAACATCTGGTATTAAATATTCACATTTAGATAAATCATCTTTATTATTATCTAAAAATAATTTAAAACCACTTTCTAATTTACTAAATATTTTATCAGTAAAGCCAAAGAAATTCATTGATACTAAATCATTACCATCAACTTCAAATGAAGCATCCCCTGATAATGGACTAGCGATAATTTTTCCATCAACTTTTTCAATTGAACTTTCAATAATACCCGTTAAATATCCATTTTCTTCTTTCGAAACACCACGTTTTACACTACCATTTTCCGTCATAGTATTAATTACTCTAAAACCAACCATTGTATAAATATTAGCATCATTTTGATTATCAAAGAATTCTTTTATTTTCATATAAGCGGTTTTTCCGTAGAAATCATCAGAGTTAATCATGACAAAATTTCCTTTAACTTCATTACGACATGCCCATACTGCTTGTGCTGTTCCCCATGGTTTTTCTCTTCCTTCAGGTAATTTGTAACCATCTGGTAAATCATCTAATTTCTGAAAAACATATGATACTGGAATAATATTTTCTACTCTTTTTCCAACCGTTTCTCTAAAAATATCATAATTTTCTTCTTTAATAACAAATACTACTTTGTTAAATCCTGCTCTTACAGCATCAAAAATAGAATAATCAATAATAAATTCCCCATTGGGACCAATGGGTTCAATTTGTTTTAATCCTCCAAAGCGACTACCCATTCCAGCCGCTAAAATTACTAATGTTAAATCTTTTTTCATAATTACACCTTCCTTAAACTTTTATGATTTTTCATTAATGTTTTTATACCATAAGGCATCTTAAAAGCTACTTTTACAATACTTCCTGTAACATTTAAAACCTTACCTGTTCCAAATACATCATGACATACAAAATCACCAACTTGATAATTAGTATCTTCTTTGGATAATGTATCACCTTTGACAATCTTTTTAATTCCCTCTTTTGCTTTATGGAAAATTTCCATAAATTCTGGATTAATAACTGCTAAATCATCTTCATCTATTTCCTTAACAAAACGACTTACGGGATTTATTTGATCATTTCCATATAAAACACGCATTCTAGCATTTGTTAAATATAATTTTTTTCTTGCTCTCGTAATCGCTACATAACATAGTCTTCTTTCTTCTTCAATTTCTAAATCACTACCTAAACAATTACTATGAGGAAATAAATTTTCTTCTAAGCCAGTAACAAAGACATAATCAAATTCTAATCCTTTAACAGCATGAACTGTCATCAAAGTTACCCTATTTGCTGAATCTGTAATTTCCGTATTATCACTAATTAAACCTACTTCATACAAAAAATCAGGTAATGAAATAAGACCATATTTATCTTCAAAAGCTTTCGTAATTGATTTAAATTCTTCTAAGTTAGCCAGACGAATATCCGCTTCTAATGTATGTTCATTAACAAGTTCTTGTCTTAATCCTGATTTATCTAAAACTAATTCGACTAATTCTGTTAAACTTAAATTATTACTTTCTTCAGTTAATTCATGAATTAAATTTTTAAAAACTAAAGGTTTACCACTTTCAATAACATCAAAAACACTATCCCCTGTTTCTTCACTTTTTTTAATTAAATCTTCAACAGTTTTTGTTCCAATACCGCGTTTTGGTGTATTAATCGCTCTTAATAAACTAATCGTATCTCGTGGATTATTTAAAAGTTTTAAATACGCAACTAAATCTTTAATTTCACGTCTAGCATAGAAGTTAACACTACCAATAATTCGGTAAGGAATATTGTGTTTTAAAAACTCATCTTCCAAGGCTCTTGATTGCGCATTAGTTCTATAAAGAACTACTATGTCATCATAACTTGCTTCTTCTTTAATCTTTTTAATTTCACTAACAATATATTCTATTTCATCAAGACCATTACGAGCTCGATAATAAACAACAGGATCTCCTTCATCTAAAACCGAGACTAAATCTTTATCATAACGATTAACATTATTTTTAATAACACTATTAGCAACATCTAAAATATTTTTAGTACTACGATAATTTTTATTTAAAATAATCGTTTTACATAATGGATAATCTTTTTCAAAATTTAAAATATTTTTAAAATTAGCCCCACGAAAACCATAAATAGTTTGATCCGAATCCCCTACTACACAAATATTTTGATACTTTTCACTAATTAATTTAGTAAAAACATATTGCGCTTCATTTGTATCTTGATATTCATCAATTAAGATATATTTAAACTTTTCTTGATAATGTTCTTTAATATCTGGATATTTTTGAAATAAAATAATTGGCATAATTAATAAATCATCAAAATCAACACCATTATTATTTAATAATTCACTAGTATAACGTCCATATACTTTAATTAATAATTTATCAAATTCTTCATAAGCATATTTTTTATATTCTAACGGGGTTACTAAATCATTTTTTAAGCCACTAATTCGATTTTTAAAATTTTTAGCAGGATATCTTTTCGTATCAATATCTAAATCTTTTAAAATTCGTTTAATTATTGTTAAACTATCTTCACTATCAAAAATAGTAAAATTTTTACCTAAACCTAATTTATCATAATTTTCTCTTACAATTCTTAGTCCAAAAGAATGAAATGTTGATATTTGCATTTTTCTAGCTTCTTCACCAACTAACGAAATAACCCGTTCTTTCATTTCATTTGCCGCTTTATTTGTAAAAGTAATTGCTAATATATTATAAGGATTAATCCCTTTTTCAATTAAATAAGCAATTCTATGCGTTAACACTCTTGTCTTTCCACTACCAGCTCCCGCTACAACTAAAAGAGGACCACTTGTTGTCGTAACTGCCTCTTTCTGCTCTTTATTTAGTTTTGTTAAATCCATAATCTACCTCGTATATAATTATACTATAAATAGACCTTAAATTAAATAAAATTTACAACAAAAAAAAGATAATCTATCGCATTACCTTTTCCATTTTTTTGTCTTACTTAAAACTTTTGGGTTTGAATATTCTAAATCGTTAATTTGAATATCATATTCCTCTAAACTACCAATAAAGTTTTTCAATTCATCTTCATTTAAAGACTGCACATATGCTTGACTAGTATTAATTTCATAATTTGTTTGATTATATGCTTCTGAGGCTGCAGTAGTAACAGCGGAAGCACTACTTACAGTAGTTGTTCCTAAAAATGGATGATCCCCAGCAATATTATCAGCTCCTTTAACAGAGGCACTAGTAGCAGTTAGATTTAAACCAGAACTCATACTACTTGGGGATAAACTACCACCTAAATAACCTAATAATAAATTAAGAAAATTAGTTAAATAATTCATTTTACTTTACACCTACCTTTATGAATATTATTTTCATCATTTTGTTTTTCTAATATTTCTAATTGTTTCTTTAAATATGAAAGCAATTGTATTTTTTCTTCATCAGTTTTGACATTATCTAAAATATCATTAAATGAAGGAACATCATCCGTATTCTTAAAAGTTTTTCCTATTACTTTCATCCCTTCACCATATTTTTTTATTTTTTCCTCTTTAATTTTGGTTTCTCTTTTTTGTAATAATTCTTTCATTTTAACATTTTCAAGACGACATAAATTATAATTTTGAAGATTAACACATTCAAAATTTACTAATAAACTTATGATATCAAAAATAAGAGCAATCGTTGTAAATAACATTTCCCCACTAATAATCTTAACTATAATTATTAATATAAGAAAAACTATATTACCTATTAATCCATTCATATGAATTTCACGATTAAATTTTAAATAATTAACAAAAAATGTAGGATTATCTAAATCTATATGATAATTTTGATTTTGTTTATAAACTAATTCTTTTTTTAAAAGAAAGTTTTGAAAAACGATATTCATCAATAATTTTTCTTTTTTCACTTTCATTACACTTTAACAATTTCTTTTTCATCATTTTTTCATTATAGTTGTCATACCAATTCAATATATTGGGAAAATGTT